>JAISYA010000251.1 GCA_031270205.1 Treponema sp. | reverse complement strand
CAGCGCCCTTGACGACAATACCGCGGGAACCGCCCTAAGCGGCGAAACCGCCGCGGCGTACACTCCCCCTACGGACACTACGGGAACCGTCTACTATTACGTGATTGTTACCAACACCCGTGGCTCCCGGAAGGCCGCTGCCTCCAGCAATACGGCGGCGATCCAGGTGAACGACAAAATCAACGCCCAGGTCCCCAACATCACCGGCCAGCCCGTGGGCAACACGTATCCCTGCAACACCAGCCCCGCCGCCTTGAGCGTTACCGTTGACCCCGTCACCGACGGCGTCTTGAGCTACCAGTGGTACAGCAACACCAATAACAGCAATAGCGGCGGAAGCGAAATAAGCGGCGAAACAACCGATTCCTTCACGCCCCTCACCGCCGCCACCGCGGGAACCTTTTACTATTACGTGCAGGTTACCAACACCATTACCGACAACGGGGACGGCGGGGCCAAGGCCCAGTCCAGGAACAGCGATGTCGCGGCAATCATCTTCACCGTTACCGACGCCGAAACCCCGGTGATCACCGGCCAGCCCCAGGGCGGCGTGTATCGCCAGAACACGGCAAGCGTCCCCCTCACCGTTACCGCCAGCGGCGACGGCGACTTGAGCTACCAGTGGTACAGCGATACCGATGGGGACATGAACAACGGCAACACCGCCGTGGGAACCGACTCGTCAAGCTATACTCCCCCCACCACCGTCGCGGGAACCTTTTACTATTATGTGAAGGTTACCAACACCATTACCACCAACCCCGGGGACGGCGGGGACAAGGTCAAGTTCGTATACAGCGGCCCCGCGGAAGTTACGGTCACGGCGGTCTTTACGGACCTTGCCGGGATTGCAAGCTATCTCGCCGGCGCTTCAGGCGGCTCCGATACGGACCCTGTCCCCCTGTCGGTGAATATGGAGCTTTCCGCGGCCAACTGGACGGGCATCCTCGCGGCCATAGACAGCAAGGGCAAATACGTGGCCCTTGACCTTTCCGCCTGCACCAAGGGAAGCCACCTTTCCGGCAGCGGCCTCTACAGCGACGAGACCTTTGACCCTTATAAATCGTCAGCCACCGGTGAAGGCAAGATCGTGTCCCTCACCCTGCCCGACGCGGCCACAAGCATCGCAGCTTCGGGCTCCTCTACGTTCAGATACTTTACCAGCCTCACAAGCGTGAGCGGCAAAAACGTCACGCACATCGGCGTGAGCGCCTTCTCCGACTGTACCGTTCTGGAAACGGTGAACATCACCAAAGCGGTAACCATTAGCTCTCTCGCCTTCTGGGGCTGCTCCGCCCTGACCGCGATATCCCTCCCCGTGGTCCAAAGCATCGGCAATTATGCCTTCGGCAGCTCCGGCCTTGTCTCGGTGGAGATCCCTGCCTCCCTCTCAAGTCTCGGCAGGGCCCCCTTTTTCCGGTGTACTTCCTTAAGCAGCTTCACCGTGAACGGTAATCCCCAATTCAGCACCGGCGGGGGCGGCACGATGCTCATGAACGGGGACGGCACAGTCCTGCTCTCCTGGCCCACAGCCTCAGGAAACGTCAGCCTTCCCTCGGTAACCGGCATCAGCGAGAGAGCTTTTTCGAATAACACCCTGATCACGATATCCCTCCCCTCGGCCAAAACCATTGGCACAGAAGCCTTCGCTTACTGTACGGCCCTGACCGCAGTGGAACTCCCCGCGGCCGAAAGCATCGGCGATTTAGCCTTCGTTTACTGTACGGCCCTGACCACACTGAAACTCCCCGCCCTCCCCCCGCCAAACTTGGGTGTAATGCTGTTCGCCTATACCCTAGACGCTTCGGCCCCCACCATTTTGAGCATTAAGGTTCCCTCAGTAGGCGCGTACGTGGGCATCATCGAGAATACCTCGGCGAACTGGAATTGGTCCAAATACGGCCTCAACCACAAGGAGATTGAAATCATCGCCGCGCCCTAAGGCGAGCGGCGCACGCGAGCGGCCCGCGAACACCCGCGAGACTCTCGCTAGTACTAGTGAGACTCTCGCTAGTACTAGTGAGACTCTCGCAAGCACTAGCGAGCCGCTCGCGGACACTCGCGAGACTCTCGCGGACACTCGCGAGACTCTCGCGGACATCCGCGAGCCGCCCGCACATGGGCCGGCCGGGGGCCGCTCCTGCCCGCTGCCCGGCGCGTCATTGTATTATTTCCGGGAAAACGGTATTATTTCGCAAAGGCAGGGCCGTGATGACCGCGCGTAAGCCCAAAGTATTTGATCCGGAAGCTCCGTTTACCCTATGGAAGGCTGAGTTTGAGGCCTGTATGAATAATACCATGAAGCATCTGTTTATTCTGAACCCGAAATCGTTCTGGCACGCATGGAAGCAGGAAGCCGTACTCGCCCGCATACACGGATTTTTCAAAATTACGGGGACGGATAACTATACGGTGCATATCTCCCGCTTTCCCAGGGACGCGGTAGGTTTTATTACCCGCTTTATGCGGGACCTGCCGCCGGAAACGCGCCTGCGGGTATACGCGATTGGCGGAGACGGGATTCTGTTCGACTGTCTGAACGGCATCGCGGCCCTTCCCAACGCGGAGCTTGCGGCCCTGCCCTACGGGCACGCCAATAGTTTTATTTGGGGCTTCGGCAGGCAAAACTGGTCCCTGTTCCGGGACATTGCCCGGCAGTTTACCGCGCCGGCGGTCCCTATGGATATTATGCGCTGCGGGGACAGTTATGCCCTTAACTTTTGTACTGCCGGTATTGAGGCCCAGGCGGTTCTTAATATCGAGCGCCTGAGGGCCAGGATACGGGCCGGAGATCAGTTTACCCAATGGCTGGGGCGCAGGCTGTACACCGCGATATTCTACGCGGGCGTGCTTGCCGCCTGTTTCAATACAGACGCATACCGGCATTATGAGATAGACCTTGACGGGGAGGATCTCAGCGGCGGCTACCGCAGCATTTTGATAGCCAACGGCCCGTATTACGGCGGCAACAAGCATCCGGCGCCCGCGGCCATGCCCAATGACGGCATGATGGATATTATCCTTACCCGCGACCGTAATCCGCTGCGCGCCGTGGCCCTGCTTCCCTTTTACATGCGGGGCCGCCAGGAGCGGTTTCCCGGCGATTTTGTGCTGAAGCGGGGGCGGAAGATCCGCATCAGTTCCGAAGAACCGTTTTTGTCCACCTGTGACGGCGTGATCTTTTACCGGAAGGTTTTTTCGGTGGAGCTTTTGCCCGGCGCGCTGCGCTTTGTGGACGCCGCCAGGCAGGGATACCGGAGGGCCGATGCGTAACGCCGACAAACCCACAGCCGCCCGTTCCGCGTCCGGCCTCCCGGTCTTTATCCTGATCGAATTATCGGTTCTGCTCATGGCGGGTTTCCGCCTCTTTGCGACCTCCTTTGAATGGAACACCCGGATTGTGGCGGCATCGGCCGTCACGGCCGGCCTGTCCATGCTGGTAGTCGCCCTGCTCCACCGGCTGAGGCGCCTGCTCGATGAAAGCTTTTTTATCCCCCTGTCGCTGTACGCGCTGTTTACGGCGATGTTCTTCTTCGTGGGCAATTTTATCTATTTTTTCTCCCTCTGCCTGGGGATTTGCTGTATAGGCGCGCTGTTTTTCGCCAACCGGTCTTTGCGGAAATACATCATCATTACCAATATCATTTCCCTTGTGCTGATAGTGTTCAAAGTTCCCATGACGCAGTACGGGGTAACGATCCCCTTTACCGAAGTTATGTTGCAGTGGGTCCTTAACCTGATTGGATCGCTGTTTATCTATATGGTGTCGGCGTTTGCCTCCTACCGGACCAGGTCCGCGGACAGCGCCCAGGGCGCTTTTTCCGCCCTGCTTTCTACAACACTCAACAATGTTGTCCTGCTGGATCCCCTGAACCGGGTGATGTTTTTCAGCAAGCCGTTTATAGAGATGGCCGATTTGCCGGCCCCTGAAAAGAGTGTGGGCAGGCCGGTATTTGATTTGTTCACGGACGCGAATATCAGACAGGAATTCTATGATATACTGGAGGAGGGCGAAGACTACGCGGGCATCTGGGAAATGACGCTGAACGGGGAAAAGCGGTATTTCGAGGTAATGATGGGCTCTTTTTCCGGCGAAGTCCGGGGGCGGCTTTTGAATCTGATAGACATTACGGAAGTGATGCAGGCGCGGTTTGACGCCGAAGCCGCTTCCCATTCCAAGAGCGCGTTTCTCGCCACGATGAGCCACGAGATACGCACGCCCCTTAACGCCATCATCGGCCTCTCGGAAATTGAGCTGCAAAAAAAGCTCCCCATGGATACCCGCCTCGACATCGAAAAAATCCACAGCTCGGGCGGCAGCCTGCTGAGCATCATTAACGATATCCTTGACATTTCCAAAATTGAGGCCGGCAGTTTTGAGCTGGTCCAGGCTGATTACGATACGCCCAGCATGGTAAACGACACGATACACCTCAACATTGTGCGGATCGGTTCAAAGAACATTATCTTCAAGCTGGAAATCGATCCTTCCTTTCCGGTAAAACTCTTCGGCGACGAACTGCGGGTCAAGCAGGTGCTTAACAATCTGCTCTCCAACGCCTTCAAGTACACCGAAGAAGGGAGCGTGATGTTGAAGATTGCCTGGGAACGCCACGAGGACGACGCCCTGATAACCTTTACGGTGAGCGACACCGGGCGGGGCATACGGCGGGAAGATATTCCCCGGCTTTTCTCGGAATACAGCCAGCTTGACGCCCGGTCAAACCGCAACATCGAAGGGACCGGCCTGGGCTTATCCATCACCCAAAACCTGATAATACTCATGGGCGGCGACATCTCCGTCCAGAGCGAGTACGGCAAGGGGAGCGTGTTTACCGTGCATATACCCCAGCGGATAGTGGACGGAAATCCCATCGGGGAGATAAAGGCGAAGAATTTGCAGCTTTTCCGGTTTATGGAACACCGCCGCGCCCGCAGTCTCAATCTGGTGCGGGCCTATATGCCCTACGGCAAGGTGCTGGTGGTAGACGATGTGGAAACCAACCTGGACGTGGCCAAAGGGCTGATGCTGCCCTACGGGCTTTCCATCGACAGCGCCTCAAGCGGCGCGGAAGCGATAAAGAAAATACGCGGCGCGGAAAGCGATCCCGCCTGTCCCCGCTACGATCTCGTGCTCATGGATCACATGATGCCTGAGATGGACGGGGTGGAAGCGGTGAGGATCATCCGCAACGAGATAGACAGCGAGTACGCCCGGACGGTACCCATTGTGGCGCTGACGGCAAACGCCCTTGCGGGAAACGAAGAGATGTTTTTGTCAAAGGGCTTTAACGCGTATATTTCCAAGCCGATTGACATAATGCAACTGGACGTGGCCTTGAACACCTGGGTGAAGAACAAACAGAACAAGGAGACGCTTTTACAGGCGGAGATGGAACAGTGCGGCCGGGACGGCGAAGCGGCCCGGAATGTTCCGGGCGTACTGGACGGCGTTATGGTAGACGGGATAGATCTGGTCCGGGGCGTTGAACGGTACAACGGCGAAACGGCGTATTTGGACGTACTGCGGTCCTATCATGTGCATACGCCGGGGCTGCTGGAAAAACTGCGCTCATTGTCCGGCAACGGGGGGACAGGGTTGAGCCTTCCGGAGTATACTGTACAGGTCCACGGGCTAAAGGGTTCCAGTTACGGCATCTGCGCGGAACCCATAGGGAAACAGGCGGAGGAACTGGAGGCCGCGGCCCGTGCGGGGAACCTGAAGCGGGTGCGGGCGGAGAACGGGCCTTTTATAGAAAAGGTGGAACTGCTGCTGCACGACATAGGGGAATTGCTGCAAAGGGTGGCCGCGGGCAAAGGGGTCAAACAGAAGGCAATATCGCCTGACAGGGAACTGCTGGAAAAACTGCTGGACTCGGTAAGGCGGTATAAATCCTCGGCCATGGAGGAGATACTTGCCGAGCTTGAATCCTTTGAATACGAAACCGGAGGGGAACTGGTGGCATGGCTGCGGGAACAGATGGATAATCTCGAATATGACGCGATTCGGAGCCGGCTGGAAAATCCGGCCCGCTAAATACTATTGGGAGGTATATGAAATCAATACTGATTGTTGATGATAACCTGGTGGCTCTCAAGCAGATCAGCGCCCAGCTTGCCGAGGAATACGAGGTGTCGCTGGCAAAATCCGGCGAGCTGGCCCTGCAAATTTGTGCCGATGAAAACCCGGACCTCATCCTTCTGGATGTGGAGATGCCCGGCATGGACGGCTTTGAAACCATAGGCCGCCTGAAAAACGATCCTAAACTGAGCCATATTCCGGTGATTTTCCTTACCGGCAGCCACGACGACGCCACGGAAGTCAAATGCCTTGAATCCGGGGCCATGGACTTTATCACCAAGCCCGCCAACACCGATATTCTGCGGCACCGGATCAGGCTTCACCTTGAATTTTCCTCCTATCAGCTCCATCTTGAACACATGGTAAAAGAACTGGAGGACAATATCGGCGTCTCCTTCGCGGAACTCGTGGAATGTAAGGATTACAATATCGGCGGGCACGTTATGCGGACCGGAAGTTACGCGGAATGCCTCACCGCGGAACTGCTTGAGGGGGGATGTTTCAGGGAAGAACTCAAGGCCGCGGATGTTGACATGATCAAACGGGCAGCCCCTTTTCATGACATCGGAAAGATAGGGGTGAGCGATTTGCTGCTTCTTAAGCGGGGGCCTTTAACCGACGAAGAATACAAAAAGGTCCAAAAACATACCCTTATCGGCGGCAGAATGATGGGGCTTATCTATAACCGTACTCCCGATCAGCTGTATCTGAAAATGGCGATGATGATTGCCGAAGGGCACCATGAACGCTACGACGGCGCGGGTTATCCGCGGGGGCTTAAAGGCGAGGAGATTCCGCTCTGCTGCCGGATCATGTCGGTTGCCAATGTGTATGACGCCTGTGTTACCGACCGGGTTTACCGCAAACGCCTCAGCCATGAGGCCGCGTGCCGGGTTGTTTCCGAAGGCCGGGGTACGGAATTTGATCCCCGGATTGTAGACACTTTTAACCGCATTCAGGACAAGTTTGCCCTGCTGGGCGCGAATTCGCATTTTTCGGTGGATGATGCGGGATGGAATTTATACCATGAAACAAATCCTGGTAGTTGACGATAACCTTTCAGTCCTCAAACAAATCTCCGCCCATCTTGGCGGCGAGTACGAGGTGTCACTGGCAAAATCCGGCCTTTTGGCCCTGCAAATCTGCATGAAGGAAAAGCCGGACCTGATCCTGCTGGATGTGGAAATGCCCGATCTGGACGGCTTTGATGTCATTTCCCGCCTGAAGCAGAATCCCTGTCTCGACCGGATTCCGGTGATATTCCTCACCGCCAGCTCCGACGCCGCCGTAGAAGTCAAGGCCCTGGAAATGGGGGCCAGGGATTTTATCACCAAGCCGGTAGAAAAGAGCATACTCCTCCATCGCATAGAACTGCATCTGCGCCTGAATTCCTACCAGGCAAAAACCGAGGAAACCGTTACGGCGCTCTCCGATAGTATCGCCATCTCATTCGCCGAACTCATAGAATGCAGGGACGAAAATACCGGAGGCCACGTTATACGAACATCCAGACTGGTGGAACGCCTGGGACAGGACCTTATGAAAAACGGCCTGTTCGCCGGGGAACTCACCCTGCCGGAACTGCGGCTCATCATACGGGCTTCCCCGTTACACGACATTGGCAAAATCGCCATCAGCGACACGGTTCTTCTGAAAGCGGGCAGGCTGGATGATGAGGAATTCGCGATTATGAAACGCCACGCCGCTATCGGCGGGGAAATTATGGAACGGATGTACCGGCGGATTCCGACCCAGCATTATCTGCGTTACGCGGCCCTTGTCGCCGCTTCCCATCACGAGCGCTACGACGGCAAGGGTTATCCCAACGGTCTCAAGGGCGACAGTATTCCCCTCTGCGGCCGCATCATGGCCGTGGCGGATGTCTACGACGCCCTTATGGACAACCGTATTTACCGCAAAGGCATGAGCCACTCCGAGGCCTACAGTATCATTACCGGAGGCAGCGGCACCCAGTTTGATCCCCGTGTCGTGGATGCCTTTGAAAATATCAAGGATGAATTAGCCGGGCAATACCAGCCCGCTTCGCAGGAAAAAAACAAACAGGAAAATCAATGATGAAAAAATTATTGGTGGTGGATGACAACGTCAGCTTTCTCAGGCAAATTTGCGTCCTTTTGGAAGGGCAATACGAGTTTTTCCCGGCCAAATCCGGCGCAATGGCGCTGAAAATAGGCGCCCAGGAAAAACCCGATTTGATTCTGCTGGATGTCGAGATGCCCGAAATGGACGGTTTTGAGACTATGGCCGGATTTAAAAAGGAAGCCTGGTTCGGCCATACTCCCGTGATTTTTATCAGCGGCAATCAGGACGAGGCAACCAAAGCAAAAGCCTTTGAATCCGGCGCGGCCGATTTTATTACGAAACCGCTGGAAAAAGAAATGCTGTTAAAACGTATTGAATTGAATATGCGGGATTCCGGAGACGCGGCCAGGGGGCAGCCTTAACGGGGGCGCTTGTCATGATTAAATTTTTGACAGCGCATACACAGGAAGCGGATGATCCTGTAAAAGCGGCCGGAGAAATTCTGGAACAACTGAACCTTGCGGAAAAGCGGCTCGCACACTCGGCGGCCCTGCTTTTTTGTCACAGTGAATTTATCAAATCCGGCATTGCGAAAAAAGTAAGCGAAAGCCTGCCCTTTGAAACGCTGGGCTGTACTTCCCAGTATTTTGCTCTGGCCGGCGCGTCAGGCGAAATCATGCTGACCGTAACGGTGCTGACCAGCGATGACACGGAATTTGCCGCGGGCCTTTCCGGGCCCCTGACCGCGGAAAACGCGGAAGGCCGCATTGGGGACCTCTACCAAAAAACCGCCGCTTCCCTTGACGCGCCGCCGGACCTTGTTTTTACGGTGCTGCCGACTATTTTCAGTCTGAGCGGCGACGATATGGTCGCCGCCCTGGACCGCGCCTGCGGGGGAATACCGGCCTTCGGTACCAGCGCTCTGGACATCCACCAGAACCACAGGAATCCCCAAACGTTTTACCAGGGCGCGGCATACGACAACAGGATGGCGCTGCTGCTGCTCAAAGGCCCGCTCAAGCCCCGGTTTTTTTCCTTTGGATTTCCGCTAAAATCCGTGTTTACCCAGGACGCGATCATTACCGGCGCGGAGGGCAACCAAATCACCGGTATAAATAACAAGCCCGCGATTTCCTTTGTGAAAGAGCTGGGCCTTGTTGAAAAAGACGGGCACAGCGTCTCTCTTGCGTTCCCCCTGGTTATTGATTACGGTGACGGGACCGAGCCGCAGGTGGTCATTATTCATGATACCAATCCCCGGGGGGCGCTGATATGCGCTAAAAAGGTGAAGATTGGAGGAATAGTGAACATAGGCGCCGTTACCGCCGATTATGTGCTTGAGAGTACAAATACCCTGCTGCAGACCATCAAAAAAAACGGCGGCGGCGCGGGCTTTTTCGTATGCTCGTGCTTTTTGCGCAGCGTAGTGCTGGGGGGAAAACCAACGGCGGAAATTGAACTGGTTCAAAAAGAGATGGGCGGCTTTCCCGTTCCTTACCTGTTTTTCCATTCCGCGGGAGAAGTCTGTCCCCAATATACAAAATCCGGGGAGAGGGTGAATCAGTTTTCTGTTTTTGCCCTTATAGCCTGTCAGCTTTAGGAAAACGCCGCGAATGGAACAGAACACGCAAAACGGCGTCGCGCACGCGAAAGAAAATGTAATCCGTCTGGAAGAAGAAAACAAACGACTGTCGGCGGAAAACCACGCCCTCAAACGCAAGATCTCAGTGGCACAAGACGCCGTGGATCGCCTTGAAAGCTACAGCCGCGCCAGGGATCATCTCTACGATTCCCTCATGCTCAAAAACGCCAAACAAAAAAACTTTTTCACCCTGCTGTTAAAAAACACAAAGAACATTATTCTGCTCTTGGATCAGTATCTGCGGCTGGTGTACTGTTCCGATTTTTTTTTGGATCTTGCCGGCATAGACAATATAGGCCTTGTCAGCGACCGGAGTCTGCATGAAATTTTTCTTGAGTATGTGGACTGTGCCTCAATAAAAGAGATTGTCTGTTCCCTTGACCGGGCGATAACAGACAGAAAGGCCCAGATAGTTGACCGCTTGATAGATGTGGGCAGAAAGGGCAATCCCCGCAATTACCGGATATATGTCGCCCCCATGCTGAATGACAAGGGGATTTCCGAAGGCACCCTCCTGCAATTTCAGGATTTTACCGAAATCATACAGGCAAAAGAACAGGCCGAGCAGGCCAACAGGGCCAAATCGGTTTTTCTTGCCCAGACAAGCCACGAAATCCGTACCCCGATGAACGCCGTGATAGGCATGAGTGAACTGGCGCTACAGGCCGACTCCCTGCCCAGGGCCCAGGAATATGTCGAGGGCATTAAACAGGCGGGGATGAGTCTTCTCACCATCATCAACGATATTCTGGACATTTCCAAAATTGAGGCGGGAACCCTGGAGATAATGCCGGTTGCCTATTCGCTGGCATCCCTCCTGAACGATGTGATCAGCATGTTCCGCCTGCGGGTGGCGGAAAAGCCCATCATCTTCCTCGCCGATGTGGATCCCGCCATTCCCAACAACCTGTTAGGTGACGAGGTGCGGATTCGGCAGATTCTCATCAACCTGCTCTCCAACGCGGTGAAGTACACCAACGAGGGATTTATCCGCCTCAGCGTCCGGAAATCAGGCCTCGTTACAGGTCCAAGCCGGGCGGCGGAAAATGTCCTTATGGTCTTTGCGGTCGCCGACAGCGGCATCGGCATAAGTGAAAAGGACATGCCGAGTATTTTTACCCGTTTTACGCGGCTGGATATGCGGAAGAATTCGGGAATTGAAGGCACGGGGCTGGGGCTTGCCATTACGAAGAGTCTCTGCCGGGCCATGGGCGGAGACATAAGCCTCCACAGCAAATACAACGAAGGATCGGTTTTCACCGCCGCCGTCCCCCAAGGTATCCTCAACGGTCCGAACCTGGCGTCGGTGGAGGATTCCGCCGAAAAAAAAGTGCTCTGTTTTGAGAGACGGCCGCTGTACGCCGAGTCCATAGCCCTCACCCTCCAAAACCTTGGAACGCCGGTAAAAATCTGCGCCACGGAAGCGGAATTTTTTCACGAGTTTGAGGCCCAGGCGTCCGGCAAGATGCCGGGCGGCAACAGCAAAGATACCGGGGAAATCTATCCCTTTGCCTTTGTGAGCGCCGATATTGCCAAGACAGCCATGGAAATGAAAGAAAACCTGTCCCTTTCAACTACCCTGGTATTGCTGGCAAATCCCGGGGAAACTTCCTCAAGCTGGAATATGCCCGCCATATTCATGCCCGCCTACGCCGTAACGATAGCCAATATCCTCAACCGTCAGACATCGGTGGAACGCCGAAAACGGCGGGGCCGCTTTATCGCCCCGGAAGCGCGGGTCCTCGTGGTAGACGACATCCGGACCAATTTAACCGTAGCCCAGGGATTGCTGGCCATGTTCAAAGTAAAAGTGGACATCTGCACCGGTGGGCGGGAAGCCTTTGAGCTGGTACAAAAAAACGAGTACGACATCGTCTTTATGGATCACATGATGCCGGACATGGACGGAATCGCGGCCGCCGCGGCAATACGTTCCCTCAAGGAAGATCGTTTTCGGGATATGCCCGTGGTTGCCCTTACCGCCAACGCCATCGCGGGAATGAAAGAAATGTTTCTGGAAAACGGTTTTAACGATTACCTCAGCAAGCCCATTGAAATAACCAGACTCAATGACATAATGGATATCTGGATTCCGGCGCACAAGAAAATGCAGCAAGAGAGGACGGAAGACGAAGAAAAAAAATCCTCCCTGCTGCCGCCGGGTATTTTAGTGGATGGCATTGACCTCGCGGCGGGAAAAGAGCGTTACGGTGAAGAATCCTATCTGGAGGTGCTTCGTTCCTACGGTATCCACACCCCGGCGCTGCTGGAAAAAGTGCGGGAGCTTACAAAAGCCCCCCTGGAAGGGGAGCGAATCAGGGACTATATTATTACGGTCCACGGCCTGAAAGGTTCCGCTTACGGCGTCTGTGCCGGCGAGACGGCGAAGCTGGCCGAAGGCCTTGAACACGCGGCCCGGAACGGGGATCTGCGGTTTATCGAAGCCAACAACGGCCGCTTTCTTGAAAGGGCCGAAACCCTGCTTCAAAACATACGGTATCTGTTGGAAGAAATTTCAGGGCCTGCGGAAGCCAGGCCCCGCCTGGCGGAGCCTGACAAGGCCCTGCTTGCGGAACTGCTGGAAGCCTGCAAACATTACCGGATAAACGCCATGGAAGAAACGTTGCGCGGACTTGAGAAAAACGAGTATGAATCCGGCGGGGAACTGATCGTCTGGCTGCGGGAACAGTTGGACAATCTTGAATACGATGCCATTGCTGAACGGCTTGCGTCTAACGTTGTGTAATCTTACACAACGCTGGTCTTTAAGGCGCGCTCTTTTTCAAAGCGTCTTATCGCCAGATCTATTAAGCGACTGATAAGCTCCGTATAGCCGATGCCGCAGGCTTCCCACAGTTTCGGGTACATGCTGATCCTGGTAAAACCCGGCATGGTGTTGATCTCGTTGACGACAAGCTCTCCTGACTCTTTAAGAAAAAAATCCACCCTGGAAAGCCCCTCGCAGCAGAGCGCCTGAAAAGTTTTGATCGCCAGTTCCCGCACCCGCTTTTGGGTTTCTTCGGGGATATTCGCGGGGATATTCAGCGCCGCCCCTTTTTCATCAAGGTATTTCGCATTATAGGAATAAAATTCATGCGAGGAGATAATCTCCCCCGGAACCGACGCGGCCGGTTCTTCGCTGCCCAGCACCGCGCACTCCAGTTCCCGGCCGGGAACAAATTCCTCCGCGATGATCTTGGTATCGTACTGAAAAGCGTCTTTTACCGCGCCGGAATATTCCCCCTCATCATGCACCTTGCTGATCCCCACCGAGGAACCCATGTTCGCCGGCTTGATAAAAAAAGGCAGCCCCAGAACGCCTGAAACTTCGGCAAACGCGGGAACCGGCCTGTGGGACTGAAACCCCAGGAATTTCCCCACCGGAATCCCCGCGTCCCTGAGCAGCCGCTTCATCACGTCTTTGTCCATGCCCACGGCGGAGCCCAGAACTCCCGGCCCCACAAAGGGAATGTTCACCAGTTTCAACAGTCCCTGTACCGTGCCGTCCTCGCCGAAGGGACCGTGAAGAATCGGAAAAACCACATCGAGCCGCCCCGGGCCGGCGTACCCCGCACCGTCCAGGCCGGAGAGTAATCCGGCGCTTTCGGGAACCAGGGCCACAGGCTCGCCGCCGGGATTCAAACTGATCCGCCTGGGATCACCTGAATTCAGCAGAAAACGGGATTCGTCGTTTAAGAGCCAGCGCCCGGATTTATCAATGCCGATGAGTACCGGCTCAAACTTGCTCCGGTCAATGGCGTCATACACATTTTTGGCTGATTGCAGGGAAACCTCATGCTCAGCGGACTTGCCGCCAAAGAGAATACCCACGACTATTTTTTTCCCCAATGATTCCCCCTATTATTCTTTACGTTGTATATCCTGATTTGATTAAGTGTCAATAGCACGGCCAGGGCAAAAGCATGTACCCGGGACATCTGGTCCGGTTTCACTTTCTACAACTTTAGTGATTTCTCCGCGATTGGAAGTAACTGTTTTTGCCTTGCCCTTACTCCACCGTGAACACCGCGCCGCCCAGGGCCCGGGCAAAATCGGCAAGGTCCGCGCCGGAAAGGGAGCGCAGGGGAAGGGAATGGCGCCGCGCTTTGGCCGTGTCTTCGGTGTCGGTAAGCTCGCAGGAAGCGGTGAAGCCGGCGGCCGCCGAACCGCTTACATGTATGTTCAGGGTAAAGCGCGCCGGGGAGCTTGCGTTTCCCGCGGCCGCCCGCCGGAATCCCGCTTTGGCGAGGGCCTTAAGGAGCGGCTTTTCATTGCGGGGGAAATCCGGCGCGCCGCTTAAATCTACGCGGATCTCCAGCGGCAGGCTTATGCCCGCCTGCCTCAGCGCGCCCGGATTGAGGGCGAAGAGTTCCTCCGCCGCGCCGCGCCGCGCGGCCTTTCCGCTGCGGGCGAATTCCCGGTAACACCGGGAGATCAATTCCCGTTCCCAAAGCGGGTCAAGATTGGTAAAGGCCTTTTCCAGCAGAGCCGCGTCTTTTAACAGAAGCCCTTCCTCAAGATCGTAGGAAGGGGCGGCCGCCGGAATGCGTGAAGATTCAAAGTCCCGCGCCTTGCGGAGATAGGGAAGAGCGCGGCGGGGATAGCGCTCAAAGGCGTTGTAGTACTGGATTAACATCTCGATATGAGGCGCGCCTCCGTATGTCTCATTACCGTAAGCGTCCGCCGCGGCAAGGCTGTATTTCCGGTAGAACAGATCGTGGACCGCGGCCCTGAAGCGGTAGGAAACGCCGCGGAAAAAAGAGCGGATTTTTTCACCCGCCCGTCCCCAGGGCGTCAGGCGCTCCGCGCGGGCCAGCCCCGCGTAAGTTTTATAGAGAATTTCGTGGATATCCCTCTTGTAACGGTCGGGGTCTATGCCGTAGTGGAGCATCCAGGAAAGATCGCCCGCCTTGAGGCAGTCTTCCGCGTAAAGGCGGGCCTCTTCCAGGCGGCCTGATATTTGGTAGACCTGGGCCAGATTGAGTTTCGCCAAAGGGGAAGTGTCAAGCTCGTAGGCCGCTTCGTAATCCCGCTGGGATTGTTTCAAATCAAGACGGCGCAGATAGAGTTCCCCGCGGGCAAGGCGCCCGGAGGCGCGGTTCAGGGTGTTCAGGGAAGCGTTAGTCGCGGACAGCGAGGCGTCGAAATGGTAGAAGCGGGATTCCAAAATCGAAAGATTGTAGTAGGCCACCGCGGTAAAAAAACGGTCGTCCAGGGCTTCCCCCTGATCTATCGCCTGTCCGTACCGGTACTTTCCTTCGTCGTAGCGGTACATGTCCGAATAGACCGTTCCCAGAGTCATGGACAAATCCGGATCGTCGCCGAAACGCTCAAGGGCATCAAGCAGAAGCCGCTCGCCTTCCGCCAGGCGGTGGACCTTGTAGTACATCCAGCCCAGGCTGCCGGCGGCTTCCTTATTATCCGGGTCGAGCGCGAGAACCTGTTCATAGTACGCCGCCGATTCCTGATCGCGGTTAAGGTAAGCGGCCGTTTCGGCAAGCCGCAAGAGGATATAGGTGTTATAGGGATCGAGCGCTTCCGCCCCGCGATATTCCTCCAGGGCAAAGCCGTAGAGGGAGCGGCCGTAGTAGAGATTACCCAGCGCCCAGGGGAAGCGGGGATCGTCAGGATAGCGGGTTTTCCCCTCGTTGAAAAGTTCTATCGCCCGCTCCCAGAATTCGGCGAATTCCGCTTCGGTGGCGTCCATATACAGTTCATCCGCGGCGGAAAAAGTGTTCCCCTGGTCCTGGGCTTTGGTTTCGGAGCCGGCAAGCGCGAGAAAAATCAGCAGCGCAAGAAGCGGCGGGATGCCGCGGCGGCTTTTCGCGGGGCCGGGGATCAGCGCGAGGGGGGGAAGCGCCCATGCCGCGAAGCGCCGCAAGCGGGAAATCTTTTTTCCGTAGGCGGCGGAAAATGTGCGGTAGGCGTTTTGCTGTGAGGTGAAATCGTCCGCGGTATAGGCGGGGGCGAAACGGGCCGCCGCCATACCCTGGTACAGAGCATAAATTCCCCCGATATATTGATCCATACGCAAAGCCCATTCTGACTCGGGGATCTGCGCCGCTCTTTTCAGGCCCGCCAGATTCAGCCGCCGCAGCGCGTGTTTCCAGAGACGGATTGCTTTTTTCCGCTTGTCGCGGCGCAGCGCCGAGGCGATGAGAGGGCCGCAGCGGATATAGATAAAAAGCGCGGCGAGCAGGATCGGCAGCAGCGGCGGTGAATAATCGCGTAACAGCGCCGCTGCGGACTGTACAAGAGATTGTATGTTTGCCGGGGCGTCCGCTCCCTCCCGCCCTTCCTTTGCGCGTAACCGCGAACGGTTTTCCAGAATTTCCCGCATCAGCTTTTCAAAAAGCTCCGGGTCCGCCCCGGCGGAGAACCGGTAATCCTCGCCCTCGGCAAGATCTTCCGAAGTGGGATCGTACTCGAGCCAGCCGTAACCGGGAAAGGGAACCTCGACCCAGGCGTGGGCCATGTCCGAGCGGACCGGGTAATAATCAAACGTGTTGGCTGCGGGATCGATGAAAAAGCCCGCCGCCACCCGCGCGGGGATTCCCAGGGAACGGAGCAGCAGCGCCATAGCAAAAGCGTAATAGGAGCAGTAACCTTTTTTTGACTGAAAGAGAAACCAGCCAAGCTGATCTCCGTCCGGGGCAATGCCGGGTTTCAGGCTGTAGCGGTATTCGCCGTACTTGAGCCAATCGTGAATCATCCTCACCTTATCACCGTAATGCTCCAGCCCCTGGGTAATTTCCCCGGCGTATGCGCGAATCCGCTCGTCTCCGCCGTAGTCGGTGTATATCTTGAATTCATTTTCGCTCAAGCCCAGGGCCGCCGCGCCGGGCCACGCGGCGGATTGGGAAAGTTCCGCAAGCGCGGTATCGTTCACCAGGCTTTCCACCGCGTAGGCGGAGCTGAAGGAAGAGGCGTCCCAGGTTTCATAGGGGGTAACCGAAACCGGCTCATTCATGCCGATAAACGCCGAGGAGTCAAAATTCACCAGATAGTACACCTGATTCAAAAGCCGCGCCGCTTGAGACGCGGCGCTTTCGTCCCGCAAATCGGCCTGTTCCACGCTTTGCGCCGGCCTGCCGGACAGGCGGGACGGCCGGCCGGGCAGACGCTCCGGGTGTGTCCGCTCGTCAAGTTCCTCAATTCTGAAAAAACCCCGCCCGCGGCTGTAGCCTGAAAGTACCGCTCTCCGCAGCAAATAATGATCATCGCCGCCGTCTTTTTTCACGATCAGAACGAGATCGTCATTCATGCTGATTTCGGAGTCCAGCCTGAGGAACCGGGAAAAATCAAAACTAAAGAGCTTTGGTTCCAGGAGGCCTCCGCCTTTCTCAACCGCCCGCTCCTGTGAAGGTTTAAGAAAAAGTATTCCCCCAAGGATCACGAGCGCCAGAAACGCCGCCGCCGCGGGGATTGCCTCGCTTTTCCGCAGCCGCGTTTCCGCCGGCAGGGAAAAAAGCAGGGCCAGGGCCTGCACAAAAACAATGCCCGCAAACACGGAGATCATCACCACGGGCCAGCGGTACGCCGCTATATCCGCGGTGGGGGCGATGCTGAACACCACCAGCAGCAGGGCCGCGTCGGCTATTACGGCGGCCCTCAAGGCCCTGCGGGAGCGGATCGAAAACCAGCTGGTGGCCGCGGCCCAGTAAAAGGGAATGAGCGAAACAAAATTATTGCGGTCCAGGTTGAGAAGCAGGGAATCAAGCGTAACCGCCACAGAGCCGGTACTGCCGGGAATAAAAAACCGGGGCAGGGCGACGAAGGCCCGGGCAATCCAGGGTATGAGGCCGATGGAAACAAGGGCGGCCAGAGGACCGGCTTTTCCGCTGCCGGAGCGCGGCCTTGCAAGGAACAGCGCCGTGGCAAAGGCGGCAAAGAGGGCGGCAATAAAAACCGGCGTGTCCGCCAGATCAGCGGCGGCAAGGCGGAACTGACAGAGGATCGCGCACAGGGCCAGGGAACGGAGAACGAAAGCGGGCGGGGGCGTTGCGGGGGCGATAGCCCCCGCAGAGGGGGGAAGCGGAATACCCGCCGAAGGCGGGGATGGAGCGGGGGGGGAGACTTCCCCCCTCATTAAACGCTTATACCAATGTTCCGTAACTAAAACTCCCAGTCCACTTTCTGCCCGGCGGCAATCGCCCGCATTTCCTCCAGAGTTTTTTCGTTCACCGGAATTTGGCCGTTAAGGCGGGCGGCCATCATTTCTGCTTCTTTCTCGCCGTGGGTGTAAACGCGTTCCTGCCCTTCGGCTTTTTTGCCTTCCCGCAGTTCCCGCAAAAAGGCGGACAGCCGCGCCTTTATCGCCTGTTTGTCGCCGAAAAGCCCATAGTCCACCGCCATGAAGTAATGGCAGATGCCGTTTAGTCCCGGCGTTACGCTCACATGGCTGGAGTTGAGGCCCCCGGAAAAAACGGCGGTAAAAATCTCGACGACAAGGCCCAGGCCGTAGCCCTTGTGGCCGCCGTTCAATTCGCCCGCGCCGCCCAGGGGGGCTATGCCGCCGCCCAGTTTATGGATGATGTTATGCAGCACTTCGGCGGCGTTGTCGCTGGGATTGCCCCCGGCGCCCAGGGCCCACTGGTCCGGCAGGGCCTTGCCGTTCTTGTTGTAAATCTCAAGTTTGCCGCGGGAGACCACGGTGGTGGCCGCGTCATACGAAAAAGGAACCGGATCGGCGGGCATTGCTACGGCTATGGGGTTGCTCCCGATCATGGCCTGCCGGCCAAAGGTGGGCACGCTGATGGCCTCGGAATTGGTCATGCAGATTCCCAGGAGGTCCGCTTCCACAGCCATGCCGCTGTAATAGCCGGCGATGCCGTAGTGGTTTGAGTTGCGCACCGACACCATGCCGCAGCCCGCGGACCGGGCTTTTGCTATGGCCAGTTTCATGCCCTGAACGGCGGCTAGCTGCCCCGCCCACTTGCGGGCGTCAATAACCGCGGAAATGCCCGTCTCGTGCACTATTTCCGGCTTTGCCCGCACATCCACATAGCCGGAACCTATCTCGTTATGGTAGCGTATCAGCCGCTGCATGCCGTGGGATTCAATGCCGTACAAATCGGCCCTAATCAGCACGTCGGTAATGGTCTGACTTTCTTCCTCTGTGAATCCGTAACTGCGGAAAATTCGCTCGCAGAAACGCCGCGCCTTTTCGGTGTCAATATGCCTGTAATTTGCCATGATTATGCTCCTTCGCTGTGTTATTCGCGCCGGAGAAATTTTCTCCTCCGTCCGTCAATAATTGCTTTACAATTATAGCACAATGATGATAAGATGCTCTATGGTAACCGCCGGGAAGCGCCCGCGGCCCGGTCAGTACATATCCCTGTTGCGGGAAAAACCGGAGATCCCTAAAACCGGATACATTTTATGGTAAGGAGAAGCGTATGTCAAAGATTGAAGAAATTGCCCAGGCAGTGCAGGGCGGGAAGGCCAAAATCATCGAGGGGCTGGTAACGGAGGCCCTGAACGAGGGTATCGATCCCATAAAAATCCTCAACGAGGGCATGATCAACGCCATGGGCATTGTGGGCGAAAAGTTCCAGAAATCCGAGATTTTCGTCCCTGAAATGCTGGTGGCCGCGCGGGCCATGAAAAAAGGCGTGGCGGTCTTGCAGCCCAAGCTGACGGACAAAGAGAGCCTGAGTCTGGGCAAGTGCATCATCGGTACGGTACACGGAGACCTGCACGACATCGGCAAGAACCTGGTAGCGCTGATGATAGAGAGCACCGGTTTTGAGATCATCGATCTGGGGGTTGACGTGGCGGTGGACAAGTTCATCGAGGCGATTAAGGAACATCCCGATGTGAAGCTGGTGGCGCTGTCCTGCCTG
>JAISYA010000214.1 GCA_031270205.1 Treponema sp. | reverse complement strand
TTTTTATTGGTAATAGGTTGTTGGCTTCTTTATAATAAATGGTTTGTAGGAATAGGATTTTTAGCTTTAGCAACATTTAGCTCTTATTTTATTGAATTTATTATTATACATAATAATTTTGCATCAATATTAATATATATTGGAATAATAATAGATATAATTATTAGACAGAAAATGAAATGGCTGATTCCATTGATTATTGTTGGAATAATACAAGGTATAGCCTTTCAAACTACCTGGTTAAATCATTATTTTGTGGGGGGTATGGAATTTTTGGCTTTATGTATAGGTTCTATTTTCATTATAAAGACCACATAAATAAAAAGGATTGTCCGCGAGATTCCGGTATTCCGGCCCGGCAACGGCGTTGCTTATGGCCGCTTCCGGTGATGCGAACGGAAGAAGGGGGCCGCGCGGATGTTTATTTCCTGAATTGCGGGAAACTCCCGGACGCTTCGGCCAGGCCCGCCTGCGGCGGGCAGCTCAGCGCACCGCTTCGTGGTTGGCGAGCGTAGCCGAACCAGAACGCAAGTCAAGTCCGGGGGTGACAATATTAGTGTTTGCGGCTGACACTAACCGCTCTTTAACAGCACCCAGGTAGCGCCGCCCGCTCCGGCTTTTGCCTGGCCGCTTTCCCCGGCAAAAGGGCAGCGCTCGATAAATTCCCGGACGGTCCGTTTTAATACCGCCTCGCCGCTTGAATGATTCCCCTTGCCGTGGATGACCAGAAGTTTTTCAAGCCCCTCTTTCCGGGCTGTGTCGAAAAAGACTTGCAGCGCTTCCCATGCTTCGTCGCGGGTGAGGCCGTGGATGTCAAGTTCCGCGTCGGGCTTTTTCGCGCGGAGCCGGCGGCGGCGCTCGACCGCGCCCCGGGTATCGTCCTCCACTGTGGCGTCCTTGTCGTATACCCCGTTACGGCGCAGCCAGATGTCCATCGCCCCTGCTTTCTCCTGTGGGGCCGGTTCGGGGACGGCTTCGCCAGCCCCGGCTTTTTTGCCGCCGGCCGCATTTTGCCGTTCCCATTGATTCAGAATGTCTTCAAAATTCATAGTTTTCCTCAATGTTAATAATCCGCCCCTTCGGTTTCTTCCTCCTCCGCCCATTCCCGGCTCTTCCATTGGTTGTACTCTTTCTGCCGCAGGTATTCAAAAAGCACGGTCCGGCTTTCGCTCTCTTGCTGCCCCTGATCGGAGCGGCTTCCCGCGGCGCTTTCCCTGGCGAGGGAAAAGAGACTCAATTCGAGATTCCGTTTCGCCTCGATCCTGTCCGGCTCGATCCGCAACGCTTCCCGAAAGGACGCGGCGGCTCCGGCGAAATCCCCCTCGCCAAAAAGCGCCTCTCCGGTGTTGTAACTGATCCGGTACCTAAGCTCGCGGTGCTCACCGGCAGGAAGGGCGTCAATAATTTTTTGGGAATCGGCGAAATGTTCCAGCGCGGCCTTGCCTTCGTCGAGACTGCAGTACACCGAGCCGAGGCCGTACTCGGCATAGGGCGCGGCTTCTTCGTGTTCAAGGGCTTTCAAGTAGGAGGAAACCGCTTCGGTGTACCTGCCTCTGGAGTTGAGAAAATTCGCTTCCATGATGAGGAGCTTGCCGGGGAGGCGGGAACAGGAAGAGAGGAAAAGCAGCGCCGGGAGGAGGAGGAAACCGGCCTTTTTGATTTGCAGCAGACAGAGCTTCGACGCGCCGTAGGCCAGTATTGCGGCGGCGATGAACAGGGACCAGCGGGCCTTCCGTTCTTTCCGGTTTCCCCTGGTCTCCGATTCGGGGGCCAGTGAACGGAGGTGCGCGGCGAGAACAGCGGCGGCGTCTGCGGCGTTGCCGTCCACAAAAATGCCGCCGCCACGTTCAGCGGCCATGCGCAACAGGGCGGCGTTGCGGCGGCTGACGATGTCTTCCCGGCCGGGAACGGGGCGGCCCTCGTCGCTGCCCGGGGCAAGGGCGCTGACAATGATGCCGTCCCTTTCGCAGCGATCCAGCGCCGCCTTGACGGAGCCGGAAAGGGATTCGCCGTCTGAAACCAGCAGGATTACCCGCCGCGAGGGGAAAGAGCTTTGAAACGCGCCCGCGGCCGCGTCAATGAGCGATTCCAGGTTCGTACCTCTGCCGGTCAGAGAAGAACCGTCAAGGGCCTCCAGAAAACTTAATACCGCGCCGTTGTCCCAGGTAAGGGGAACGGCGACCAATCCTCTGCCGCGGCTCACCGCCGCGGCGAATCGCGCCCCGGGAACGGCGGCGGCCGTTTCGCGGACAATGACAAGCCCCCGCTCAAGGCGGGACAGTTCCTCTTCCCCGTTAAAGGGCGGCGCGTCCTCAATCTCCATGCTGCGGGACACGTCCACGGCGATAACCGTGTCCAGGCCCCGGCGGTATTCACCGGCTGCCCATTCCAGCCCCCAGCGGGGACCGGCGAGGGCGATAATAAAACAGGCAAGGAACAATCTGAAAAAAGCCCCTGACGCGGAAAGCCGCCGCCTGAGAGACCGGGGCAGATATTTCCGCTCCCGTTTCCTCCGGGCGGAGATCAGGTCAATCAAAACAAGAGGAACGAACAGGGCAAAAGCGTATAAGACCCAGGGATAATCAAAGCTCATACGAGGGCCCCCAGAAAAAAACGCCTGATGAATCTGAGACCGGCGAGCAGGCCCAGGGCGCCGAGCATAAAGGGCAGGCGGCAGGATTGCCTGCGCTCCACAATGCCGGATCTGCGCACGACCATTTCCCTGCCGTCAAGACGGCTGAATGCGGTGGCAAGGGCCTCCGCCGAAGGCGCGGAAAGCCAGGTTCCGCCGCCGGCAAGGCTTATTCGCCGCAGAGCCTCGACATCAAAACGGGAATCAAACAGGCCGGTGCGGCGCATTCTGGTATGGGGATCGACGTAATCAATAGGGACTTCCCCGCCTGAACCAATCCCGATGACCCAGAGGGATATGCCCAGATCGCGTAACACCGCCGCCGCGGTTTCGGGGTGGATCGCCCCGGCGTTGTTTTCCCCGTCGGTGATGAGTACCGCAGCCCTGCGGGGGGCGGCGGATTTTTCCAGATGAAACGCGGCCACGGCCAGCCCCATGCCCAGGGCGGTACCGTCTCCCAGTTCGGCAATCCGCAGTTGTTCCAGGCGGGAGAAGAGGACTTCCCGGTCCGTGGTAGGGGGAACGAGGAGGGCCGCGTCGTTTCCCACCGCCACAAGGCCGATCCCGTCGGCGGGACGGCTTTCCGCAAAATCAACCAGCAGCTTGCGGGCGGCGTTGAAACGGTTCGTCCCGTCCATGTCAAGGGCGGCCATGCTGGGACTGGTGTCGATCACAAAAAGAATGTCCGCGCCCCGGTTAAGCCATACCGTCTCACTCGTTTTTATCACCGGTCCGGCTGCACTGAAAAAAAGCAGCGCGGCGCCGCAGTATTCCAGAACCCGTAGCGCCTTCACCAGCCCGTACATATTGAAAGGTGCCTTAAAGGGCGTCCCGCCGGGCGGTCCCAGCGGAATTGAGGCCACAAAGAGATTGTGAAGCCGCCGGGCAATAAAAACCGCCAGCGGTATAACGACAAAGGCCGCCGCCGCAACCAGGGGCCGTTCAAAGCCGAAACTCATACCAGCGGTGTTCACGCCGCTTCCTCCCCGGCCTTCAATTCTCTCCGCTCGGCCCTGTTCAGCGTTTTAAGAAAACGCCGCAAATCGCCCAGGATCGCCAGCACGTCATCAGCGGCAATTTCAGAACCGCTAAAACGAAGTTCATCACAACGGCGGAAAAAGCCCCCTAAAAAACCGCTGTTTGAACGGTTCGGCCGCTGTTCCGCATAATTCGCGTAACCGATGTTTTCTCCCGAAGCGTTTCCATCGTTAACCGGCGCCAGGGACGGAAGCCGTCCAATCTCCGCAGCGGTCATGGCCCGGCAATTTTGCCCGGTAAAAAAAGAAAGAAAGCTCCTGAATTCCCTGGACAGTGTATTGAGCGTGTCCCGGTACTTTCCATCCCGCTGCACGGATCTCCGCAGACGTTTTTCTATGCCCCACATGGAGATAATAAGGCGCCTGCGTTTCCACTTGAGAATCTGAACGCCGAGAAGACGGCGGCCCCAGAACCTGGCCCAGAGCGCCAGCAGCAGAAGCAGGACGACAAGGCCCATGGTTCCGTACACCAGGAGGCTCGTGCCGGGAATTGCCAGGGGCGGGGCGGGACCGGAAAGCACCGCGCCGGTTTCGCCGGGATCAAGAACGGAACTGATTTCCACACGAAGGCCGGCAAAGCGTTCCCCGCCGATTTCAATGGGGGGCAGTTCCAGAAGGCCCGGCGTGAACGCCGCAAATTCAATCAGAAGCCGGCTGCCGGAAGGCCGGTATTCCAGCGCGACGCGGTACAGTTCCAGGTCGGCTGACAGGGGAAACATCTGCGGATCAAGGGAGATATTGGCCTCTTTGCCGGAAGACCCTCCATTGAGGGGAAGCGTCAAAGTCGCCCGGTCGCCCACGTACACAATCCGGGGAATGATATAGGGCGCCTGCCGGGAGTCCCCGGTGACTGACACCGGGGCCAAAAGGATCAAAAGGAGCGCGAACAGCCCTCTCATGCGCTCCCGGCGGACGGCGCCCGGACCCGGCAAGCCCACGCTCCTCCGCATGGAGGCGGACGTGTCCCGCAGGTTCATAATCGTCAACGCCCGCTCCACGGGGGCTTCGACGGCAATGAGAAAGACGCTTGTTTTACGCGGCAACTTATGGGTAACCATGGAACATCCTTGGCGGCAACGGACAGAGCGGTATCCATACGTTTATTGTAGCCAGGCATCGCGCAAAGCGCAAGGCAAATAATTAGTCGGCCCGCTGTCCTCTCTGTGGTTTTTTCTTTACATGACCGGTGCGGCCCGTCCTTTGGCGACAGCGGCCAAAGGCTGTGCGGGACGGCCGCTCAATTATCACTCCACTGGTTTTCCACTTTTCCTGAAGACAAGTTCCGCTCCGCCGCCCACCGTTTTCCTGTCGGCTGTAACTATATCGCCTTCCCGGATTTTACCGGCGATGATCAGTTTCGCCAGGGGGTTTTCCAGATCAGATTGAATGGTCCGCTTGAGGGGCCGCGCCCCGAACAGGGGATCGTAGCCCCGTTCCGCGATGGTTTCTTTCGCGGCGGCGCTGAGTTTGAGGGTAATCTTCCGCCCGGCGAGCCGCTCCTCCAGCCGCGCCAACTGAATGTCCACGATTTTGGCGATCTCACTTTTTCCCAGCCGGTTGAAAATAACCGTCTCGTCAATACGATTGAGAAACTCGGGCCGAAAACTCTGCTTGAGCAGTTCCATAAGGGAATCCCTTATGGTTTCGGGTTTTTTCGCTTCCAAAATCAAATCGGAGCCAAGGTTACTTGTCATGATGATGATCACGTTCTTGAAATCCACCACCCGGCCCTGGCCGTCGGTAAGGCGGCCGTCGTCGAGTATTTGCAGAAACACGTTGAACACTTCCGGGTGGGCTTTTTCGATCTCGTCAAAGAGAATCACGCTGTAGGGCCGCCGCCGCACCGCCTCGGTAAGCTGGCCGCCCTGCTCATAGCCCACATAACCGGGAGGCGCGCCGATAAGCCGGCTTACCGAATGTTTTTCGCCGTATTCGCTCATGTCGATTCTGGTGAGGGTTTTTTCATCGTTGAATAAAAAATCGGCCAGGGTTTTCGCGAGTTCGGTTTTTCCGACGCCGGTAGGACCCAGAAAAAGGAAGGACCCCAAAGGCCGGGCCGCGTCGGCAAGGCCCGCCTTGTTGCGCCTGATGGCGTCGGCAACGGCCTCCACCGCCACGTCCTGGCCCACTACCCGCTGTTCCAGCACTTTTTCCAAATCAAGATATTTCTGCAGTTCCCCGGAGAGCATTTTGGACACGGGGATCCCCGTCCAGGCAGCCACTACCGCGGCGATATCCTCCTCGCTTACCTCCTCCCGGAGCAGGGCCCCGGCCCCTTCCCTCTTTTTTTCGATCTGGCCCGTGAGCTGATTCAGTTCTTTCTGGGCTCCCGGGATTTTGCCGTGTTTTACCTCCGCGGCCTTGGACAAATTACCCTCCCGCTCGTAGCGAGCCTCCTCGATCTTGAGTTCCTCGATCCACTGCTTCAGGTCCCGAATCTTCTGTATTTCGACTTTTTCGCTGTCCCACCGGGCCTTCATTGCATCCCGTTCCGCGGTAAGATCGGCAATTTCCTTTCTCAGCTTCTCCAGCCGGTCTTTGGAGGCCCCGTCTTCCTCCCGCCGGAGGGCCTGTTGTTCTATAGAAAGCTGGAGAAGTTTCCGTTCCAGCTTGTCCAGCTCCGTGGGGCGGCTGTCCAGTTCCATCTTGAGCCGGCTCGCCGCCTCGTCCACCAGGTCAATGGCCTTGTCGGGCAGAAAACGGCTGGTGATGTAACGGTTTGACAAAGAGGCCGCCGCGACCAGCGCCTCGTCTTTTATCCGCACCCCGTGATGCACCTCGTAGCGCTCTTTAAGGCCGCGCAGGATGGCGATGGTATCCTCCACTGAAGGTTCAGGCGTATAGACCTGCTGGAAGCGCCGCTCCAGAGCGGCGTCCTTCTCAATATGCTTGCGGTACTCGTCCAGGGTAGTGGCGCCGATACAGCGGAGTTCTCCCCGGGCCAGCGCGGGCTTCAAAAGGTTGGAAGCGTCGGTGGCGCCCTCCGCTGCCCCCGCCCCCACCAGGGTATGCAGTTCGTCAATAAAAAGAATAATTTTGCCGTCAGAGGCCTGCACTTCGTGGATCACGGCCTTGAGACGCTCCTCGAATTCGCCGCGGAATTTCGCGCCGGCCACCAGGGCGCCGAGGTCCAGCGCAAGGAGTTTTTTCCCTTTGAGTCCCTCCGGCACGTCCCCCGCCACAATACGCCGGGCCAGCCCTTCGGCGATGGCGGTCTTGCCCACCCCCGGCTCCCCGATGAGCACAGGGTTGTTTTTGGTCCGCCGGGAAAGGACCTGCATCACCCGCCGTATCTCTTCATCCCTGCCGATTACCGGGTCCAGCTTTTCCTGCCGGGCCAGCGCGGTAAGATCCCGGCAGTAGCGGTCCAGCGCCTGGTACTTTTCCTCCGGGTTCTGATCGGTAACACGGGCGTTGCCCCGCACCTGTTTGAGCGCCCCCAGAATCGCGTTCCTGGTGACGCCGGCCTTTTGCAAAAGAGCGGCCGCCTTGCCTTCCCCCGCCGTGATGGCGATGAGAATATGCTCGGTGGAAACGTACTCGTCTTTCAACGCGGCGGCCTCGGCCTCGGCCTTTGCCAGCGTCTTTGACGCCGCTGAAGAAAAAAAGAGCTGCGCCGCCTCCCCATACACCTTGGGCGTCTGGGCGACCAGGGCCTCCGTACCGGCAACTATCCGCGCGGCGTCGCCCCCGATCCGCTCGATAATGGGCCGCACTATCCCGTCCTCCTGCCACAGCAACGCCAGGAGCAGGTGTTCAATTTCAACCTGGGCATGATCTTGCTTTTGCGCAATACCGGATGCTTCGTTCAGCGCCTCCTGCGCCTTAATCGTAAACTTTTCATAATCCATAGTTAAAAGATAGTTAAAACAGCCGCCCGGGGCAAGCCGGGAAGAGCGCAGGGAATACTTTCCGTTTCCAGGGCCGCGCTAAACGCCTCCCGGTCCCCGGCGTTCCCGAAACGCAGGATGACCGCCGT
>JAISYA010000208.1 GCA_031270205.1 Treponema sp. | reverse complement strand
ATGGAACAGGCTTAGTTCCGCATACGGAACAGGCTTAGTTCCGGGTACGGAACAGGCCGAGTTGAGGACCCTCAACAGGCTTAGTTGAGGACCCTCAACAGGCATTAGTTGAGGACCCTCAATAGGCATTAGTTGAGGACCCTCAACAGGCATTAGTTGAGGACCCTCAACAGGCCGAGTTGAGGACCCTCAACAAGCGTTAGTTGAGTACCCTCAACAGGCTTAGTTGAGGACCCCGCCCAGTAACTGCACGGCGAAGCCGTGTAGCTGAGCAATGCGGCATGGCGTAGGCCCCGTGACCGCCCCTGTAGCCATAGACCGCGCGACGGCTTTAGCCGGAGCAGTGGCCGCTCAAGCGTTAGTTGAGCACCCTCAACAGGCTTAGTTCATGGTCATGAACAGGCTTAGTTCCGCATACGGAACAGGCTTAGTTCATGGTCGTGAACAGGCCGGTTCCAGGGCCGGCTAACAGGCAGCGGCAAAAGGCGTCCGTTGGACGTTACCGCATATTGGGCGGCCTTAGCTCCGCCAAAAGGAGTTATTCAAATGAAGAATAGCACGTTTTTTGTTTCGGGAATGGCGGCGCTGCTGTTGACATTCGTCTTCGCGCTGACCGGGTGTCCCACAGGCGGCGGCGGGGACGGGAGCACGTCTACGCAGCCCACGCAGGAGGGGATCAGCACGCCTGAGGTCATAGATGGATACTATGGGGTGACTAATGATGGAAAAACAATCAAAATTGTTATCACATCACCCGGAAGCACGGGTGCGGGAAAGGCTATTGATTGGTCAAAAACGAACAATTATACCGCGTACGTTGACGGAAAGGTAGTCAGCCGGGGAACGGTCATCGCTTCCGGCGGCTCGATAGAGTTTAAGCAGAAAGACGGCGGTGCGGTGAATATTACCGGAGACGCTATCACCATTACGGACGGCGGAACAACCTATAGCGGCAGCGTTACCGCCGCAAAGGATTATTATTACTGTATTGGGTCGACCACCACGTATACCGAGAGCCAGATCAACAGTTTGTTTACAGGACAAACGCCGGAACAAATATATAACTATTGCAGTACCACAGGGTCATATAATTTTGATTATCCCGATGTCGAAGAGGGAAATTGGGAAGATATGAAGGCATTCGGCAAACAGTATGGGTGTCCCGACAGTGTAGTTTCCGACATTGCCAAAAAGCTGAACGACACTGTATCCGCATGGGGTTATTACCATTCCGCTCAATATAACAGCAACATTATGTTCTATATTGCGAGAGTACCGCTCATGTAAGGCGGCAAGCTCAGTAACAGCTCGCGACAACCCCTTCAAAGACGTCAAGCTGGGGAGAAATGACGGCGATGGGGTCTGTTTTTCTTTGCAGCGCCGCAAGCGGTTTCGGAATGTCGATGTCCTGGCCGGTGATTTCCCGCATCAGGCCCGCTTCCTTGGCCGGGTGTCCGGTGGCAAGGACCACGGTGTGTACATGGCCGCCCCATGTATGGGATTCGGCAACCTGCCTTGCCGCGGCAAAGGCAACGGCGGTGTGGGAATCGATAAGGATATGGTATTTTTTCCAGGCGTACTCAATGGCCGAAAGGGTTGCCTCGTCGCTGATTGAGGCGGGATACACCATGTTGCGCATGACTGCCGGGGCCTCTTTGTAGAACGACGCGAGACGCTCGTAGTTTGAGGGGACGCTCACATCCAGAGCCGGGGAGT
This sequence comes from Treponema sp., assembly GCA_031270205.1. GTDB lineage: Bacteria > Spirochaetota > Spirochaetia > Treponematales > Breznakiellaceae > WQXQ01. The sequence goes on along the minus strand of JAISYA010000208.1, from coordinate 3,829 downwards.
TTGTGTTGACAAGCGGGCGGGAAACAAACGGCTTGCCCTGAATAAAATCGCCGAAGGCGTTGTTGGCGTTCATGGCGGCAATAAAAGCGTTTACCGGCATGCCGAATTTCCACGCGTACAGACCGGCGATAAGATTGCCGAAGTTGCCCGAAGGCACGCTGAACGCCAGATCGCCTGAGAGCTGTTTTTTGATTTTGATAAACGTGTACAGATAATAAAAAGTCTGAGGGAGGAGCCGGCCGGGGTTGATCGTGTTGGCGCTGGTAATGCCGAAGCGTTCCGCGAATTTCCGGTCGTTGATGGCCTCGTTGATAAGGCGCTGGCAGTCGTCAAACGTTCCTTTTATCTGAATGGGAATGATATTCCCGCCGTTGGACACAAATGACGCGGGTTTAAGGCCCCGGACCGGTCCCGACGGGTACGCCAGAACCAGGCGAAAGCCCTTTTGCTTGCTGAAGGCGTGGGCCATGCTTACGCCGGTGTCGCCCCTGGCCGCGGCAAGCACGAGGGCCTGCCCCGAATTTTTCAGCAGTTCCTCCATCACCGCGGCGAGAAAGGCGATGCCGAAATCCTTGAAAAGCCCGGTAGGCCCGTTGTACAGGTTGAGGATGGAAAGCCCTTCGTCAAGGCGGATCAGCTCCGGCTCAAAATCAAAGGCGCTTTCCGCCACTCGGGACGCGGAAAAGGGATTGAGTTCCCCCTGCAACAGGCTCGGCGCGACAGTCGCTACCAGTTCATGGAAGCTCGTTTTTTCGCCCATGTACAAAAAGAACTGCCGTATATCCATCACCCGGTCGGGGACATACAGCCCCCCGTCGGACGGCAGGCAGTGCAGCACCGCGTCCTTGAAGGAGACTAAAGGCCCTGACGATTTGGTGGAACGGAACTGCATATCATCCTTATTTGTACGTTACCATGTTGCCCGCCGGCTTCCGGCTTGAGGCGGCGCTTACCGCGTCGGTTCCGGCGCTGATCTTGCCCACCCGGATCAGAACCACGGCGCTGTGTCCGCCGGGGAGGCCCAGGTCGGATTTCAGGCCGCGGTTTACGCCGTCAATTGGGCCGGTGTATATCCGCGAGCCGTAGCCCAGAGCCTGGGCCGCAAGGTATATGCTCTGTGCCGCCAGCGCGCAGTCGAGAATTTCCGCGCCGTTGGTTTTACCGTCTCCCGCGGCGGATATAACGATAAGCGCATTGCCGTCCAGCGTCTGAGGCACTACCTTTTTAGCCAGCGCCAGGTTCTGCACCACCGTAAAATGCCAGGGCTGGCGGTTGCGGGCGCTGGGAGCGCGGATCCCCGCCTGAACGATGCGGTCCAAATCCGCCGCGGGGATTGCCCCGGCGACAAAATTATTGGCCGCGTAATGGTTGATAATCGCCCCGGCAGGACCGCCCTGCTGGGCAAAAACCGGAAAAGCGCCCATCCCCATGGACAGGATTACTGTCAACAAAAGATACTTTTTCACTTAATCACCCCACTCTTTCGATTTTAACAAAAGAACCACACTTATAAAAGGGCGACTCAGCGCCAAAGTAACACTCTAACGCAGCGCTATGTAAAAAAAAAGCAATCAGGATTATAATTCTACCATGAACGCAGACTTTTATTCCCTCGGCGCGGCCGAGGAAGTTACCGGGTCCAAGCATGTGCTTGAAATTGACGGGAAAAGCTACCTTATTGACTGCGGCGCTTTTCAGGGTTCCAGGGCCGAGGCGGACCGGAAGAACCGTAACTTCGGCATCGCGGTAGACCGGATCGACGGCGCTATCCTGACCCACGGCCACCATGACCACTGCGGCCTTTTCCCGCTCCTGGTAAAGCGGGGTTATACGGGGAATATTTACGCCACCCCGGCGTCCAGGGACATTGCCAGCCTCATCATGATGGATTCCGCCCATATCCAGGCAAGCGACGCAAAGTACCTGAGCAGGCAGGCCCAAAAAAAAGGCGAAAAGTTCGACTGGACCCCGCTCTACGACGAACAGGACGCCATTCAGGCGACAAGCCAGATGGTGGGAGTTTCCTACAACCGGCCCATGTACATCGGCGACGGGGTACGCCTGGAATTCCACGACGCGGGACATATCCTCGGCTCGGCCATAGCGTCGATCACGGTGAAGCGGGACGGCGGGGAGCTGCTGATTTTTGCCAGCGGCGATCTTGGCCGCAAGGGCAAACCCATTATCCAGGACCCGGCGATCCCCGGCGGCGCGCCGGATTACATCATCCTTGAAAGCACCTACGGCGACCGCCTCCACGATTCCGCCGCCGACGCCATTGAAAAGCTCGCGGACATTGCCAGACATACCATGAAAAGCCGCGGCCGCATCCTTATCCCCTCTTTCGCCGTTGAGCGGACCCAGGAACTTGTCTACTATTTCCACCTGCTGGTTGACCGGGGCGTTATTCCCGAAATCCCGATATTTGTGGATTCCCCGATGGCGACTAACGCCACCACCATTTTTCAGGTACACCCCGAATGCTATGACGATGATGTAATGGAAGCCTTTATCAGGCATCACAAAAACCCCTTCGGTTTTAACAGCCTGCATTTTACCGCCAGCGTCCAGGAATCCATGGCGCTGAACGATCACGCGGGGCCGCTCATCATCATTTCCGCCGACGGCATGTGCGAGGCGGGCCGCATCCAGCACCACCTGATCCACAGCATCGAAGACCCGAACACCACCATCCTTACCGTCGGCTACATGGCCGAGAACACCCTGGGCCGCCGCATCCGCAACCGCGAAAGCGAGGTAAAAATTCACGGCCAATGGTTCAAACTCAAAGCCCGTGTCGAGGAGATCAACGCCTTCAGCGCCCACGCCGATTACGCCGAATCCCTGGAATGGCTCAGGGCCATTGACACCTCACGCTTAAAGGGAATCCTGCTGGTACACGGTGAAAAGAAAGCCCAGGCTTTTCTCAAAAAGCACCTGGAACAAAACGGGTTCCCCAACACGCAAATCGTACAGTACGGCAAAACGTACCGGCTGGGGTAATAGGGGAACCCCCGCCTCGCAGCCTGTTGCGCTTGCTGTTAAAACTGCTGGTAACCGCGCGGCGGATTTAGCCGGTGAATAGCCCCCATGCGCCCTTTAGGGGCGATCATTTCTTGCCGCCCTGATAATTGTGGTTCATTTCCAGAAGCTGTTTGAGCTGGCTGATGATAAAATTCTGGAAATCAGGGTTTAACTGGTTGAATATACTGATCGTTTCCATGAGTTGAATATTTTTGAGGTCGAGGAACATCTCCCCGGAACCGGTTTTGAGCCATTCGCTATTGACGCCGAAAGTATCGGCAATAAGTTTGACAATCCGGCCGTTAAGAGGCTGGCGGTTTTTTTCCAGCGAAGTTACATATCCCCTGGAAATGTGAATTTTAGCCCCAAAAGCCTGCTGGGTTAAGCCCAAAGCCCGCCTCAATTCAAGAAGGCGACGGCCCGCATTGGTATCCATCTTTAAATAAGGTAACAAATAGCGGCTGATAGTACAAGACCAGGCGTTTTGAACCAATAAGGATATTAAATATCTAAAACACATCTGAAAACTAGACAAAAAGGAAATAGTATGATATAGTGGGGGAAAATCATGGGGAAAAAACGGAAAACCAGCCTTCTTGGAGAGGGTTTTAGCCGTCTCTACCGGCATGAACAGGAGTATATACGGAACCTTGTCCATTCCCTGTTCCAAATTCAGCAACTGAGAACCGCTACGGGAAGCCCTCCTGAGAAAAGCCCCGGAATACCGGAAGAACCCCAAACACCCGGGGAGACCCGGCGAAAGCCGCTTTTTGGACAGGGAAACAGGCATGGAAAACAGAATTAA
>JAISYA010000196.1 GCA_031270205.1 Treponema sp. | reverse complement strand
GCCGGCTTTCCAGGCGGCGGAGCGTGCTTTCCAACCAGTGGATCCGGCTTTCCAGGCGGCGCGGCCGGTTTTCCCGATAGCTGCGCCGGCTTTGGTACCGGCGCGGCCGGCTTTCCCGGCGGCGGATCCGTCTTTCCAGCCAGGAAAGCCGGCTTTCCTGTTTGCGCAGCCGGCTTTCCTGTTTGCGCAGCCGGCTTTCCACTCGTAGAGCCGGCTTTCCTGTTTGCGCAGCCGGCTTTCCTGTTTGCGCAGCCGGCTTTCCTGTTTGCAGTGCCGGCTTTCCTGTTTGCGCAGCCGGCTTTCCTATTTGCAGTGCCGGCTTTCCTGTTGGGGGAGCCGGCTTTTCTGGTGGGGGGGGCCGGTTTTCCAACCAGCGTTGCCGGCAACGCAAATACCGTTGCCGGAAACGCAAAGAGCGTTGCTGACAACGCAAGGAGCGTTGCCGCCCCCGTAGCCGCGTTGCCAGCAACGCAAATACCGTTGCCTACAACGCAAACGCCGTTACCGGCTTTCCAAACGCCGTTGCCGACAACGCAAATACCGTTGCCGACAACGCAAACACCGTTGCCGACAACGCAAACACGGTTACCGGCTTTCCAAACGTGGTTACCGGCTTTCCTGTTTACAGTGCCGGCTTTCCTGTTTGCAGTGCCGGCTTTCCTGTCGGCAGAGCCGGCTTTCCTGTTTGCAAAGCCGGCTTTCCTGTTTGCGGGGCCGGCTTTCCAAACCGCAGGGCCGGCTTTCCTGGCCGCAAAGCCGGCTTTTTCAACTTGCGCAGCCGCCACTCCGACTTGCGCAGCCGCCACTCCAACTTGCGCAGCCGTCACTCCAGTCGTGCGGCCGCCACTCCTGCTCGCGCAGCCGCCACTCCAACTCGCGCAGCCGCCACTCCTGCTCGCGCGGCCGCCACTCCAACTTGCGCAGCCGCCACTCCTGCTCGCGCGGCCGCCACTCCTGCTTGTGCGGCCGCCACTCCTGTTCGTACTGCCGCCACTCCTACTCGCGCTGCCGCTACTCCTACTCGCGCTGCCGCCACTCCAACTTGCGCAGCCGCCACTCCTGCTCGCGCAGCCGCCACTCCTGCTCGCGCGGCCGCCACTCCAACTTGCGCGGCCGCCACTCCAACTTGCGCAGCCGCCACTCCAACTTGCGCAGCCGGCTTTTCCATTCGCAAAGCCGGCTTTCTTATCCGCACCGCCGGCTTTCCCATCCGCACAGGCGGCTTTCCTATCCGCACAGCCGGTTTTCCTATCCGCACCGCCGGCTTTTCCATCCGCACAGGCGGTTTTCCCATCCGCACAGGCGGTTTTCCCATCCGCACGGGCGGCTGTTCCATCGTCACGGGCGGCTTTCCCGGCGTCCGTTTTCCGCGCGGCCGGCGCTTAATGTTCATTCCTCACTCTTTACTCTTCATTCTTCCCGCTTCACTCTTCATTCCTCCCGCTCCCTTCTTCATTCCTCATTTTATTTCCCCGGAATGCGCAGGCAGCCGCTTGCGCCCCGGAATACCGGTTGCCGGTCTCGACAATTGTGGCGTTATCCGTGATAATCTTCTCAACTGAGGAAGAAATATGCGGGCAGTTGATGTGATAATGAATAAACGCGCGGGGAAGGAACTTTCCCGGCAGGAGTTAGCGTTTCTTATTGACGGTTATGTAGCCGGCGAGATTCCCGATTACCAGGTTTCCGCCTGGGCTATGGCGGTGTTTTTTCAGGGGATGAGCGCGGCGGAAACCGCGGCCCTGACCGAGGTAATGCTGCAATCCGGCGCGGTGATGGACCTTGCCGGCGTGCCCGGCCCGCTGGTCGACAAGCATTCCACCGGCGGGGTAGGGGACAAGACGAGTCTTATCCTCGCGCCCCTGGTGGCGAGCCTGGGCGTTCGCGACCCGATGATGTCCGGCCGCGCGCTGGGACACACCGGCGGTACGCTGGACAAGCTGGACGCTATTCCCGGTTACCGTACCAGCCTTTCCGCCGATGAGTTCAGGAAAATCCTGCTCTCAGACGGTTTTGCCATGACCGGACAGACCGCGGATATTGTGCCCGCGGACCGCCTGCTGTATGCCCTGCGGGATGTCAGCGGTACGGTGGAGTCCATTCCCCTTATTACCGCCAGTATTCTTTCCAAAAAAGCCGCTGAGGGCGCGGATTTTCTGGCGCTGGATGTTAAGTACGGTTCCGGCGCTTTTATGAAGGATGCGCTGGAAGCGGAAAAGCTTGCCCGCTCCCTGGTGGACGCCGGTTCGGCGATGGGTAAAAAGATCATCGCCCTGTTAACCGACATGGACGAGCCGCTGGGGAAAATGGTGGGCAATTTTCTTGAGGTGGAAGAATGTTTTGAATGCCTTGATCCCCGCTCTGCCGGCGGCGGGCTTGATCCGCTTTCCGCCGATCTTATGGAAGTTACGTTTGCGCTTGCCGCGCGGATGCTTATGCTGGGCGGTAAGGCGGAAAACGCCGCCGAGGGCAGGGCGCTGTGTGAGGACGCGATTGCGGGCGGCAGGCCCAAAGAACTCTTCTTGGCGAATATCGCCAGCCAGGGCGGCGATGTGGAAAAATTTCTTTCTTTTGTGGGGACGTACCGTTCGCCGCACCGGGCGGAAATTACCGCCACGGGGGACGGCTATATTGCGCGGATTGACGCCTGGAAGATCGGGCACGCCGGGGTGGAACTGGGCATCGGGAGAAACCGCGCCGGCGATCCGGTGAGTCCGCTTGCGGGGATAGAGTTCCACCGCAAGCGGGGCGCGGCGGTACGCAAAGGCGATCCGCTGATGACCGTATGGGCAAAGGATGGTCCTTCGCTCGAAGCGGCCCTGCCCCGCCTGGCGGAGGCGGTAGAGTACGCGGAGCAACTGCCCGCCGCGCGCGCGCTTGTGCTTAAGGAAATCACCTGAGCGCCGCTCCGCCCGCAAAACGGCCGCTTGTGCAGCCGGGTCGGTGAGCGGAGCGGTAACCTAACAGGAATGTAACGGGCAATGAAGTGGGAAAAAAAAGACATATCGCCTGAGCGGGTAAAAGACGTTGCCGCAAGGTACGGATGCGATCTGCTTACCGCCTCAATACTGGTACGCCGGGGGCGTTGTTCCGGGGATTCGATCCGTTACTTTCTTGAGGATGATCCGCGCTACCTGCGCAACCCCTTCAGCCTGCCGGGCATGGAAGATGCGGTGGAGCGAATCCTCGCGGCCAAAGAAGAAGGCGAGAAAGCGCTGGTTTTTGGAGACGGCGATGTAGACGGTATCACCGGCACGGCGCTGCTTACCGAGTATCTGGCCGGTCTGGGCATGGATGTAACCTGGCGCATCCCCGCGGGGGACGAATCGTACGGGCTTTCCATTGCGGCGGTGGAAGAATTCGCCGCCGCTTACGGGACGCTGGTCATTACCGTGGATTGCGGCATTTCGTGTAATGCGGAAATCAAGCGGGCCAACGAGCTTTCGCTGGACGTTATCGTAACCGATCACCACGAACCCCCGGAAGCGCTGCCCGAAGCCCTGGTCATCATCAATCCTAAACTGAAAGACAGCGCGTATCCGTTTAGGGACCTTTCCGGCTGCGGCGTCGCGTTCAAACTGGTTTCCGCCCTGCGTTTCGCGCTTAAAAGCGAACTGTACGGCCAGCCCATGTGCCTTTTGCATACCAGGCCGGTGAACGAGGCGTGGATTGTTGAGGCGGCCAAAATGCGCAACCTGGTGGTGGTCGACACCCTTACCGAAACCGTCCTGCCGGGGGGGGCAATAAGCGATACCAGGCTTCCCGCTTTTCTTGCAGGGCAGCAGATACTCACCTGGGACGCGCCGCTCCAAAAACGGACGCTGGCACGGCTTTTCGGCAGCGGTGTGGAAGTGGGTATGCTGGATATTGCCCCGGAGATAGGCAAAGAGATTCCCCAGGCGGCCGGAAAGGGGCTGCTCCGCATAAAGGAACTTTCCAAAATAGCCCGCTATTCGGACAAGGAACTTACCGAGATTGAGGTCTTTGTCAATCTGTTCTGTTCGTTTGTACGGAGCAGGGAAAAGATCGGCGGGCCGGAAGAAACCGCCGATCTGCAGTTGGCCGCTATGGGAACCATTGCCGACATCATGCCCCTCTTGGACGAAAACCGGATCATTGTCCGCGCCGGGCTTGAATCGCTTAAGGCAAAACCCCGGCCGGGCCTTTCGGATTTGCTGCACAAGCTGGACATGGCGGGCCGCCGCTTTGACGCGAAAGATGTTTCCTGGAGGCTCTGCCCGGCGATCAACGCGGCCCGCCGTATGGGAAGCCCCGAAACGGCGGCGCGTTTGTTCTTTGAAAAGGACCCGGTCAAGCGGGATCGCCTCGCGGCGGAACTGGTCGCCATGAACGACGAGCGGAAAATACTTGAGGAGCAGATCTGGGCTGTGGCGGAACCGAGGGCCTACAGGAGTCTCGGCGAATACGCTGAAAAACTTGCCCTGGTTTACGGCGAGGATATCAACAAAGGCGTTACCGGCCTTATAGCCCAGCGCCTCGCCAGGCGTTTCAATGTTCCCGCCCTGGCGGTCTCTTTCAGCGGCGAACTGTGTACCGGTTCCCTCCGTTCCGCCAGGGCGTACAATGTGCAGGCGCTTCTTGAGCAGTGCGCCGATCTTTTTATCGATTCGGGGGGGCACCGTTTTGCCGCTGGTTTTACCATGCGAAAGGCAAACTGGGAATCTTTTATGGACCGGCTCAAAAGCGCCGCGTATTCCATTGAGTTTACCGGGGGAGACGCGGAAGAGATCATTTCGATAGACGCGGAACTGCCGCCCGCGTATCTATCGCCTGAAATTTTTAAGCTGGTGGACCGTTTTGAGCCCTACGGCAATGAAAATGATCCGCTTACGTTCCTGGCGAAAAAACTCACGATTACGGAAATCAATTTTATCGGCAAGCCTGATTCCAAACATGTCAAAATGACCGTGGACGCCGGTAAGCACAAATGGCCGGCCCTGTATTGGCAGGCCGCGGACCGGGTGCTGAACAAGGAATTCGGCGTTGACGATCAGGTGGATATGGTTTTTACTTTTTCCCGTGATTATTATAAGGGAAATGAAACGCCCCAGATGATGATTACCGATTTGCAGAAGAGCAGATGATTACCGGTTTGAAGAAGCGCAATGGGTAACAATAACACAATTATTTTCTTTTTTATGTTCTTCATTGCGGCATTTACCGCTTTCGCGCAGTCCGCCGGGCTTCGTTACGCGCTTATCCCTGAAAACCCCCGGCCGGGGGAACCGGTTACTATCGGAGTCGCCGGCGGGGAAAACGCCGGTCTTACATCGGCGGCGCTCCTGTCGGGAGGGCAGCGGCTGGCCAGGGCCTCGTTTTTTGCCGTAGCGGGGGAAGCGGACCAGTCCTTTATGGCGGCGGTGCTGACGGTGCCTTCCACGGCAAAACCGGGCGCGGCGGTGATCAATGTGGAAAGCGCCGGCGGGCTGGCGGGCGCTATTCCCCTGCATATCGCCGAAAGGGAATTTACTTCCGAAGTGATTGAGCTTAACGAAGCCCTGACCGATATACGAACCGCGTATGACCCCCGGAAGATTCGTGAATCGGAGCAGCTCTGGGCCGTTCTCGGCAGAACGGGGAGCGATATTTACTATTCCGGCAGTTTCAGCCCGCCGGTCACTTCCACGAGGCGTACCGGCTTTTTTGGTGACCGCCGGGTGTTCCGGTATTCGGACGGCAACAGCGAAGCCTCGATTCACGCAGGGGTGGATTACGGGGTACCCGTGGGGACGCCGGTCAGCGCCTGCGGCTCCGGCAGGGTGGTTTTGGCGCGCTTCAGAATCGTTACCGGCAACTCGGTCATTATTGAGCATCTGCCGGGGATATATTCCCTCTATTACCATCTGGATAAAATCGAAGTAAGTGCGGGAGATATGGTGGATACCGGAACCTTGTTGGGCCGCTCCGGGGCAACCGGTCTTGCCACCGGTCCCCATCTGCACTGGGAAATTCGGGTTTCCGGGGAAAACACCGACCCCGACGCGTTTGTCGGCCGGCCCGTCCTTGACAAAGACGCGATTTTAGGTAAACTTAATGGAGGCGTTCCCAAAACCGATGTTTTGGAAAGGCAGCCTTGAAATTCGCGGGTTTGCAAGGAAGAAAGCCTGAAAAGCCGCGATAGCCAGTGATTTTGTTTTTGTAATGCAGGCGCGTTGACAGACGCTCTTTTAACCGTAGCGCGTTTTTGACGCGGGTCCGCGGTTCATCTTGACCTTCCATGGAAAGGGGGTGATTTTTTTTGGCGCATATTGTTGTTGATGACAACGAGATGCTTGAAAAGGCTATTAAGCGGTTCAAACGCATGGTAGAAAAAGAGGGCATTATTCGGGAATTCAAAAAGCGGGAGTATTATGAAAAACCCTCCACTATCCTTAACCGGAAAAAGAAGGCCATCGCCCGCAAGTTGATGAAAAAAAACCGGAGAGGCCGGGCTGAGTATTAATAGCGCGTTCCGTGCTGTTGTAATTTTCCTGTCGCTTTTCATTCTCCTCTCTTGCGTCACTCTCTCGCCGGTAGATTCCGCTCCGGAACAGCCGGTTTTTGCGATGACGCCGGGGGACTTGATTCCCCAATGGCGGCATATCGCCGCGGCCGAGGGGGACGGCGGGGATTTTGTCTATGTGGCGGGAAAAACCGCCGCGCCGAAACTCAAATTTTGGGCATTGCGGATCAACCTCGCCGCGTCCGGTCTGCGGATTGTGGTGCGCGGGGGAGGGGGAGCGGAGCAAGCCCTCAGTACCCGGGTGAGCAGTTTTGTCCGCGATAACGGGCTTTTGGCCGGTATTAACGCCACTCCCTTTGATCCGGCTTCGGCAAGGGAAGGGGAGTTACGGGCCAATGTGGGCATCGTGGTCTCTAACGGGGTCATGCGCTCGCCGCCCAATCCCCGCTTTGACGCGCTGGTCTGGTATGAGGACGGCGCTGTGGCCATAGTCCCCCAAAGAGAACTGGATGATACCGGCGGTATCGTAAACGCCGTGGGGGGATTTCACCGGATTCTCAAGGACGGCGAACTCACCGGGCGGGCTTTGGAGACGCGGCCCCGTTATCCCCGAAGCGCCGCGGGCATTTCCTCCGACGCGCGCTTTCTCTACCTTTTGGTAATCGACGGCGGGCGGGCCGGCAGCGCGGGCGCTACCGAAGCGGAAACTGCCCTGTTGCTGCGGGCTTTGGGCGCAAGCGAGGGTCTCAACCTTGACGGCGGCGGCTCAAGCGCCCTGGCGATTCGTTATCCTGACGGCAAAGTCCGCCTGGTCAACACCCCTGTCCATAACGGCATCCCCGGCCAGGAACGGGCGGTCGCCGCCTGCCTGGGGATTGGGCTGGAAGAGGTACAGTAGAAAAACCGCGAGTTTCTCACCGGCTTAAAAGCAAGCGCTGTTGCCCTGCTTCAGGCAAAAGCGGAAAGCCGGTTTTTGGCTGTCCTGCGCCGCTGTTCAAAGTAAATCAGAAAGAGCCACAAGGCCAGGGAAAAGGCGATCACCAGCGGCGGGCTTTCCGGGACAAGGCCCGGAAGGCGGCCGGCCAGGGATACGGTTTTTTCCATCAGCATGTAAAGCAGGGACAGGGCGGGATTCAAAAAACCCGCGAGAAAAGGCGAAACAAGACCCAGCGCGAGATAGACCATGGAGCCGATCATAAACACCGTGGTAAGGGGAACGAGGGCGAGGCCGGTTATTATTCCCGCAGGCCGCAGGGTCCCGAAAAAGCAGGCCGTTACCCCCGCGGTGGCCAAAAAAGCACCGAGAGACGCGGAGAGCGGCCCCAAAAGAAAGGCGGGCGCTTTCCCCTTGAATACAAAGTTCAGCGCTTCTCCCGCAGTCAGGATACCGGCCAGCGCCAGATAAGAGAGCGTAAAGGAAAGGGAATAGCCCGATTGGGGGGAGATGACAATTTGAACGAGAAAAGCCATGCACAGGAGAGAAAGGGCATCCCGCTTGAGCGCGCCGAGTATTGCCAATACCCCCAGCAGGTACATCAGGGCGGCCCTGGTCAAACTCGGCAGGGGGCCGATGATGAAACAGTAGAGGATGATGATCAGCGCGCCGACAGCCGCGGCAGGATGCGGGCCTAGCGGCTTTTTGAAGAGCAAGGCGATAATTCCGGCGAGGATCGCCAGGTGCATTCCCGAAAGGGCCAGCACGTAAGAGCAGCCCGCGTCCCGGTACAGCGCCGTGAGGCCCGAATCCAGATTGTCCCTGACGCCGAGGAGCAGGGCCAGCGCCAGGCCGCCCCAGGATGCCCCGCTTCCGGTGGACGTATTGTCAAAGCGCCGGATAAGGTCCAGCCTGACGCCGGTACGGAAACGGTCAAGGGCAGAGGCCGCTTTTACCACGTGCAGGGATTCGGCGCTGAAAAGCCATGCCGGCTTCTCCGCCGCGCCCCGTGAGGAAGCGCGCAGATTCCCCCCGGCAAACACAAGGCTTCCCCTGCCGAATTCCTTCAGCCGCCCGGCGCTTTCGGCGGGGAAGAAAACCGGGATTTCCCCTTTGGCGGAAACCCGCAGGCCCCCGCGGCCGGAAGTTTCCCGCAGCGAAAGGTTTACCATCGCCCTGCCGCCTGAAACAATTCGCGGGTCCTCAAGCAGCACGCCGGAGACGGCCTTCACGGTGTTTTCGGGAATCCCAAAACTGACGCCTTGCGCGGCCGCCCCTCCCGCGCCCAGTCCCAGGGCAAGGCCCGCCGCGAAAGCGGCGGCGTATCTTTCCGCCAGATGCAGGAGGCGCAAATCCGGCGGGAGGCGGTCTTGCAAAGGGCGGCCCGCGCCGGCGTCCGCTGTTCTCGCGGCAAAAAACGCGGAAAAAGAAACCAGCGCCCGCGGCAGGCAGAGCGCCGCCGTCAGGGCCAAAAAAACCGCGAGAATTCCGTAAACGCCGACAACGCCCGCGCGGAATAAAACGCTGAGGCAGTAAAAACCGACAGCCGCGCCGCCGGCCGCGCACAATACCGGGTTGAGTTTTAGACGGCTTACCATCTTAGACGGTTCAGGGCCTCCTTTGCCGCGGCCTGAATCTGATCGGGGTAAGGTAAATAGCTGATATAGAGCAGATAATCAAAAGCGGATTTATCGCCGATGCTTCCCAAAGAGCGCACGAGCGCCAGGGTAAGGTCTTCGTCATAGCCGCCGGTTTTTTCGGTTTGGGCGTTGTGCAGTCCGAGCTGCAGGCCCAGGGCAAGGGCCGCCTCGGACGTACCCATGGCGCCCAAACAGTGTATCGCTTCCAGAAAACGCTCCCGTGGGGCAATCCCCTGCTGGAAATCGGTCTGGACGCGGTAAAAGTGCCGTACCGCCAGCGCGCCTGCCCGGCTCCAGCGCAGCCTGGTAAGGGTCCGCGCCGACTCGTAGCGCATTTCCGAAAGGATCGCTATTTCCCCGGCATTGCCGGGAAAATAGCTCAGGCCCTGTTCAAGGGCGGCTTCGGCGAGCTGCCCCTGTTCGGCGGGACTGAAACGCCTGCCGGAAATGCCAGCCTTAAAAGCGGCTAATTTTTCGATGGGAGGGTTTTTGAAGATTATGTCGAGGAGAAAGCGCGGATAATTCCCCGGAATTGAGTTCAGCGCGCCGGCGATTTCCCCGGTGATGTTTTCAGGATAACCGGCCGTGACGGCAGCGAACAGGGCCGGAAACGAGGAACTGTCCCCCAGTTGAGCCAGGGCGGCGACGCAGGCCGAAAGAGTGGGGTAGTCGGGAATCGTTCCCGAATGGAAGAGTTTATTCTGACTGTCCAGATACTGATTGAGATTCTCGGTTACCCGGCCGTTCCCCTTTCCCAATACCCCAAGCGCAGCGAAAATCTCCACTCTGGTACGGGAATCGCGGTAGCTTGAAAACACCTCCCACAGGGTATCAAGGCTTTCCTTAAAACCGGCGCTTCCCGCGCCGCTGGCGGCAACGCCTGCGAGGTGTATCATTTCAGGATCATCACCAAGTATGTCCGCGTTGTCCAGGGCAAAGCGCAGGGCAAACTCGTACAGCGGTCCGATAAATTCCGCGGCCTGCTCATCAAAGGCGGCGTCTTGTAAAATCCCCGCCTTGGCGGAAAGATCGGCCCTGGTAAAGTCACGCTGATAAGACTGTAGAAGCGGCGTTTCCTGCGAAAAAACAAACGGCGTCCACCACAGGAACAAAAAGCATAAAAACATTTTGTGTTTTAGCATAATAGAGCTGCCAGGAGCCTGTAGGATTTTGCGTAATTCGTATAAAGAAATGCGCGATTTTACGCATTTCGAGGCCCCTTTGGAAGTTTGCGAGGTATATTTTTGCAATAAACTGCAAAAATATTTGATTCGGGGGGCGAAGCGCAACAAACTGCTAGCCATCAGTACTCTCTTGAGGCGTCTCGGCGGCCGGGGCGATCTGCTTGCTAATGCCCGCCGCTTCGTCATCAAGCACGCGGAAGGGCAGCGCTTCTTCATCCTCTTCGGGCAGCATGCCGAAAACCTCGCTGAGAATCTGGTTCCGCACTTCGATGGACAGGGGGTCGGCTTCTATGTGCAGTATTGAGCGGTTGACTTCTTCCTTGAAATCAATCGAGCGGACAGTGCCAAGCATACTGATAGCCGAGTTATCCATAGCAAACTGTATTTTAACGCGCATCTCCGACTCCGCCTTGCCGCCGACCGTGACGGCGCAGCCGGTGTCGGACAGATCCTCAAGAAAACATTTAAGCCCCGGCTCTATCTCAATTTTACCCTGCACATCGTCGGCTTTGGCAAGGTACAGAAACGCCGCCCTGTGCAGCCTAATCCGTACGGACTTGCGCTTCTGCGTCCTAAAGAGGGATTCGCTGTGGCTGATTTTGAGGGAAGATACCCCCTTGGAAAACACCTCGTCCAGCACCTCGCTGTCAAAAACATAGCCCGCGTCGTCTTCCCGCCAAAAGTACACCGATATTTTCGTATCCGTCCAGGACAACGCGGAGGTTATTTTGGTATTGACCGGCCGCGCGATGGTAAGGTACTGGCTGTCGTTTTTCACGAGGTGGGAGCGGTACACCCCCGTGCCGGCCACGAGGATACGAAAGTGCTGCCCCTCGGTTATCTGGCGGGAATTGGAAATTCCGTTTTTGATCCGGGGCTTGTCCATCTCTATTTTTTTGCGGTAGTCGTAGAGTTTAGACAGAAAATCCTGCGTTCCCTCATCTTCGTTCTCCCCCGACATCCTGATAGTCCTGACCATCGAGCGGATGCAGACATCAAGCTGCAGCTGGGAATAAAAGAGCGAAGTGGGTTCCTCAATATCGCACACGATGGCAAGACGGCGGAGCAGTTCTATTTCCCTGAAGGAAAAACCGGCGTCTTTCCCCCTGGCGAAGAACTGAAGCCAGTTCATGTAATTTTCTTTTTTGGAACGGGACACCAGAAAAAACGCCGTTCCAAGGACGGCAATCACTACGATGATAAGTACAAACAACGACTGTACCTCAATTCCCTAACTGGATATTCTTGTGTATTATAGCATAAAGGCCGCAAGCGGAAAAGCGGCCGCGCGGAAAACACATGGGCGCATACATCGAAGCTCTTATACTGTATTTGGTTCTCTTTTTTTCCGGCACGGCCGGCCGTACGCCGCCGGAAGAGATTATCCCGTTTTCCATCGTTGGGGAGCTTGCGCGGATCGTCCTGTACAATATTCCTTCACTGGCCCTCATCTGGTATCTCCTTCTCAAAAGCAAAAGCCTTAAAAGCTGGGGCATAGGCCCGCCGGGCCGGAAAGACCTGCTTCCGGGATTATTGACCCTGCCCGCTCTTATACTTATCGGCTTTATCATCGCCCTGGTTTCACCTTATTTAGGCGGGGTTCCCGCTCCGGGGATTGCCCCCCCCGCAAGCGTTCCGGCCTGGATTGTCTTGGCCCTTTCCTGCCTCAGTACCGGCTACCTTGAGGAAAGCTTTTTCCGTTTTTACCTTTTGTCAAAACGGGAAGAGCTTGGGCTGGGCGCTTCGCGGGCGGCGCTGCTTTCCGCGCTGCTTTTTTCCCTCTGCCACCTGTACGAAGGCCCCTGGGGTTTCCTCAACGCCGTCCTTTCAGGGGTGACGCTGGCCTTCGTTTTTCTGCGTTACCGCTCCTTCCACGGTATTGCGCTTGCCCATGGCCTGTACAATATTTTCGTGTACATCCTGGGGGCGCTGTAACTCACAAGCTCAGCTCGCGGCGGATGCCCTTATAGCCAAAGGCAATCCAGCGTACACTGCGGCCGGGTAGGACAATTTCACCCAAAACCGGGCTGTCGATTTTCCCTTCGCCGGGCGAAAAATTCACGGCGCAGAGTACGTTCTCCCCGGCGCTGTCCGGTCCCCGGAGCAGGGCGAAAATGCCTCCTTCACTTTCCAACACCCGGCAGGGAGAAGCGGGATCAAAAGCGCTCTCGGCGGAGCGGAACGCCAGCAGCTTTTCAAAGCCCCGGAGTACCAGGGAACGGAAAGAACCCCCGGCGGTGAGTTCCCTTTCAAGCCGGTCAACGGCGGGCTTTTCCCGGTTGATTGCGCGATTGTAGCCCAGGAGGGCCGGCCCCTCTTTCCAACCCCGCGAACCGACCCACGAGTGGAAATACACCGCCGGAAGGCCGGGCATGGCCAGGGCTGCGGCATAGGTGGCCAGGAATGCGCGGGCCTGCGTTTCCGGCGGGCCGAGGCTTTCCGGGGCAACCGCGTCCGCCCATGAACAGTTAAGCTCGTAGGGAACGGGGCCGGCGGCCGTACTTTTCAGTGAGACCAGCGCGCCGCGTTTTTGGGCCTCTTCAATAGTTTGGGCAAACGCGGCGTCCTCCACGAGACCCCTGGCGGGGGTAAGGCCGACGCCGTCATGGCTGGCCAAAAAGTTGAGGAAACAGTTGCCCCCAGGCAGCGCGGGAAGCGCCGCCGCCCATTTGCGCAGGGGACCGGCGTCGCCTGAAACCGCGGCGTGCAGCACGAGCGGCGGCAGGGCGAAATTGTAGACCAGGTGGGCTTCGTTCCCGCCGTCCCCGAAATACGAAATATTTTCTGTATGGGGGACATTGGTCTCGGTGAGGATCAACGCCGGCAGACCCAGGCAATCGACAATTGCCCGCAGCAGTTTTACCACGGCGTGGGTCTTGGGATGATGCAGGCAGGGGGAGCCGTCCTCTTTCCAGAGGTAGGCGATGGCGTCAAGCCTGAGCATGCGTCCGCCCCTGCGGATGTAATCGAGAAAAATGCCGATGAATTCCAGGAGCATCTCCGGGCAGGAAAAATCGTAGTCGGCCTGGTCGGCGCTGAACGTCGTCCACACCCATGTTTTGGAACCGTCGCTTTTTTCAAACGGCGTCAGCAGCGGATGGGTTCTGGGCCGGACCACTTTTGACCAGTCGTAGTGCTCGCTCCGCGTCAGATACCAGTTCCGGTACTTTGCTTCCCCGGCAAGGAATCGCCTGAACCAGCCGCTCTGAACGCTGCCGTGGTTAATGACAAAATCAAAAGTCATTTTGAAGCGGCGGCCCAGCTTTTCAATATCATCCCAATCGCCCAAACGGGGATCAACCTTACGGTAATCAATCACCGAAAAACCGTCGTCGGAGGAATAGGGATGAAAAGGAAGCAGGTGCAGGAAGGTAAAACTCCCCCGGTCCAATTCCGCGAGAAAGCGCTCCAGCCGGCCAAGGGCGGTTTCGCCTTTCCCTGTTTCCGCCGGGGCGGAAAGCATATCGCCGTAGCATATAAGCAAAGCGTCCCTGTGGGTAACGGCCGGTATCCGCGGCGCGCCTTCCGCCGGGCCGCGCTCCCGTTTGAATTGTTCGAGGAGTTCCGCAAGCGGAGGAAGAATCTTTTCCGCCCCGGCTTTACCGTAAATGAATTCCAGCAGTTCTTTAATACGGATCATCTTATCCCCCTGTTTGTTTCGCGTTTGTACCTGAAAAGCATACACCGCTTCCTGCCCGTTGGCAAGTTTTTATGAC
>JAISYA010000159.1 GCA_031270205.1 Treponema sp. | reverse complement strand
ATGTTGTGGGATCGACATAGGCTATGTGGATGGATCGATATAGGCTATGTTGTGGGATCGACATAGGCTATGTGGATGGATCGACATAGCCTATGTTGCAGGATCGACATAGCCTATGTTGTGAGATCGGCATAGGCTGTATTGAAAGGGAGTAATCGCCCCCGCGGCAAGGCGGAACAGGGCGGGATCAGCGCAGGGAAAGGGATACCACGGATACCAGCGCCTGTGCGCGCGGCCTGTGGCGGGTATTTCCCGCGCGGCCCGCGCTTATAGCGCCGCACGGTATGCCGCCCGCACCGTATGTGCCAATGAGCCTCCGCAGGGCAAGCCCCACGGTATCTTTAGCGCTGCTTAACTTGATCGGAGGCTCGTTCGATAGGAAGTTTTTTATACCGTCTGGTTTAATACCAAATCATTGTAAGCGTTGTGGCATTTGAGCCGCGGCAAGCCTGGCAAGCGCAGCTTGCCTTGGGGTATTAAACCAGACTTGCGAATCAAAAAAAGCAAACGCCGATGCCCTGGCGCAGGGAGAAGCATAGAACACACCGTGATTTTTATCAACGAAAAGATTATAGTAAACCATGCGCCTTTTTGCCGCCGTAATCGTGGGTTTACTCGTATTGTTTTCAGGCTGTTCCGGCAAAAGTGAAACCGCGGATGAAGCGGATGAGGGAGGGTCTGCCCTGGGCGACGCCGGCGCGCCTGGCGCCGCGTTTGCCGCGGAGCGGGAGCGCGCCGCCCGTATTGCCGCTTCCCTTGATGACCGCCTGCTTGCGGCGCAGGCGATCATCTCCGGCATTGACGGCAGGGGAAGCCTTCGGCCTGATATGCGACGCCTGCTTGAGGAATGTCCCGCCGGCGGGATAATTCTTTTTAGATATAACCTTGACATTGATAATGAGTCGATACGGAGCCTGATACAGGAGTGCGCGGGCCTTATCGCGCCGGAGAACCCAGGCGGCGTTGAACCGGAGGGAGAAACGGCGCGGCGCGGTATTCTCCCCTTTGTGGCGGTGGATCATGAGGGAGGATCGGTGAACCGCTTTCAGAGCGGCGTAGCAGATCTGATGCCGGCAGGAGGATATTGGGAACTGGCCCAAAAGGAGGGACGGGATAAGGCTGTCGCCAGGGTAGAAGCGGACAGCTTCATCTCCGGCCTTGCGATTAACGATATGGGTTTTAATCTTAATCTGGCGCCGGTAGCCGAGCGCTTTACCGACGAAAACCGCGATTTTCTGGACGACCGTTTATACGGGCCGGACCCGGGTTTTACCGCCGAAGCCGCCGCCGCTTTTATCCGGGGAATGGAACGGGCCGGCATCCTCTGCGCCATAAAACATTTTCCCGGCAGCGCGGGGCCGGACCCGCACCGCTTTCCCTCGATACTGCGGGGTGACCGGGCGGCTCTGGATGAGCTGATCGCCCCCTTCGCGGCGCTGATTCGGGGCGGGCAGGCGCGGGCGCTCGTGGCCGCTCATTCGGCCGTTCCGGCCCGGGATCTTGAACGCATTGCCAGCCTTTCCGCGCCGGTCATGGACGGCTGGCTCCGTAACGAGCTGGGCTTTGAGGGCATTATCATCAGCGATGATTTTTCCATGGCCGCCGCGGGCACGTTTACCGCCGCCGCGGACAGGGCCGCCGGGACGGGACTACCGCTTAGTCCCGAGGCGGCCGCCGTGCTTTCTTTGGCCGCCGGCGCGGATATGGTGCTGGTGTGGCCGCCCGATATACGGCGGACCCACCGGGCAATCCGGGCGGCCCTGTCAGACGGAGCGCTTTCCCGTGAACGGCTGCGGGAAGCGGCGGCGCGGATTATTTTTGAAAAAATAAGGATGGGATTACTTGATGAACAATAAGGTATCTTCGCGGATTCTCTATCGGAGCGGGTTATGCGCGGTGGTCAACAAATTAAGCGGCGAGGCTGTTGAAGGGGCGCCGAAGGGGATGGAGGATCTGCCCCGGATGCTGGCCGATGACTTAGGCGCAAACGGACGGGAACCGGGGAGGCTTGCCCTTCCGGCCGCTGTTCAGCGCCTTGATGTTCCCGTAACCGGCTGCGCGTTATTCGCCCTGACCCGTCCCGCCTTAAGCTTTCTCAACGCCGCATTCAGCCGCGCGGCTGTCTTCGTCGACGAAAACGGCCGCGCGGCCGAAGCGCCTGTTCCGGCGGTGGAAAAACATTACTGGGCTGTCGTTGAAAAGCCGTTAGGCGAAGCGCCCTTTTCCGAATACGGCGAACTCCGCCACTGGTTATACTTTGATTCCTCAAAAAACAAATCCGCCGCCTGTGACGCGCCGGGGCCGGGACGGAAAATCGCTGTTCTGAAATACCGGCTTGTCGGCAAAGGGACAAACTATCTGTTTTTTGATATAGAACTCATCACCGGGCGGCATCACCAGATCCGCTCCCAGCTTGCCCGGCTGGGATTGCACATCAAGGGGGATCTTAAATACGGGGCGCGGCGCAGTGAAAAAGAAGGCGGCATCCGCCTCCACGCCCGCTCTCTTTCCTTCCCCGACCCTTCCGGCAGCGGAGAACGGATCACCGTAACAGCCGAACCGCCGCTGCGGGACAATCTCTGGCTCGCCTTTGCGGAGGCTTACCGCGCTAATACTTCCGCGGCAGGGGACGCAGAAATTTAAGCAGCGGTTCATCCCAGGTTTTTGCCGTTTTCCGCTCTGAAAGAAAGCGCCGGTACAGGCTGATAATGTGGTCTTTGATTTCCGCAATATCTTCCGGCGCCATTTTGATCCGGGGCGCGGCGGAGGGGCGTACCCCGGCGTTGGGCAGCGGACCGCCGTAGCGCGCAGGCAAAGCGCTCCCCGGATCAGGGGCCGGCGGTTTCTCAAAGAGCAGGGCGGTAAAAGCTTCCGCTTCGGCGGGGGGGAACAGTTCCGGGTCAAAGCAGGTTATGGCGTAGAGGGCCGCCGCTATACAGTTTACGCTGTGCTGTTTCACAAATAAAACGGCCTCTGTGATAAGCAGGGCGCCCTGTTTCATTTCCTCAATCTGCGGGGCAAGGCGCTCCGCGTCCCCAAAAGAGCGGAGGATGGCGGCGAATTTGGTCCATGCCCTGATCACCACCATTACGTGCAAGCTGGGGATGCACATAAGATGGGGGTCCACCAGGTGGATGAGGAGGAAGCGGGGCCGGGCAATATAGAAGGGCCGCTCGGTAGTGGAAAAATTCTTCCGGTAGGCCTCCGAGGCAAATGCGTAGAGTTCTCCCATGGATGTGATAAAATCCCGGGCCGCGCTGAAAGAGCGGCGTTGGTATGCGTGTAAAAGAAAAGAGAGCGCCCGTACCCAGAAGCCGACAAAATCAAGGTATATCGTTATCCATGAGGGAGTAAAGGGAATCTTGGCATCCAAGCGGTGGTCAACGGCACTGACCGGAACCCGTCCCGGCAGCAGGGCGGCCCGGTACTGGCGAAAGAAAAAATTGCCGAAGATCGACGCCACGCAACGGACGCCGGCGCGCCGCAGCAGCGGAACGCAAAGGGTTTTGAAACAGGCGTACGCTATTGTTTCATCATAGACGCTTGTAAAGCCGGCGCGGTTCATCTGCCGGAATAATACCACGTAGCGCTTTTGTATGTCATCGGTCTTTCCGCCGACCGACCGACCGACCGACCGACTTGACATGGGGCCGGTATTTCCCTGTAGAATCTCCCTATAAGGGGTGCAGCGGTGCGGACTATCAATTTGGGGCGGACGGGATTTCAGGTTCCGGTTATCGCGGTGGGTTTCTGGCGGCTGAGTAATATCGGCAAGGCGGAAGCCGAAACTTTTGTTAAATCCGCCCTGGATTTGGGCGCGTATTTTTTTGATCAAGCCGATGTGTACGGCAGAGGGCTTGCCGAGGAAATGTTCGCCGAGGCTATAGGGATGAGTCCCGCCGTGCGGGAGAAGATCATCCTGCAAACCAAGTGCGGCATCAGGCCGGATGTCGCCTTTGATTTTTCCCGGGATCATATTCTGAGAGCGGTTGATGCCAGTCTCAAGCGGCTCAAGACCGATTATATTGACGTGCTGCTTCTCCACCGGCCCGACGCGCTCATGGAGCCGGAGGAAGTGGCCGAAGCCTTCGGTATTCTTCAGAGCAGGGGCAAGGTCCGCTGCTTCGGGGTGTCAAACCAAAAGCCCATGCAGATAGAGCTGCTGCGGAAATATGTAAAGCAGCCTATTGCGGCGAACCAACTGCAGCTGAGTATCGTCCACGCGGGTATGATTCGCCAGGGCATTCATGTCAACTCAATGGATGATGCGGCGGCGGATCGGGACGGCAGCGTGCTGGATTATTGCCGTTTACACGACATCACGATTCAAAGCTGGTCCCCTTTTCAGTACGGTTTTAACCAGGGAACGTTTTTGGGGAATCCGAAATTCCCTGAACTGAACGCGAAACTTGATGAGATCGCGAAAAAATATTCGGTTTCCAATACCACTATCGCCATGGCCTGGCTGCTCAGGCATCCCGCCCGTTTCCAGCCGATTACCGGTACCATGAAGCCGGAGCGCCTGCGGGACTGTGTTAAAGCCGCGGAGATCACCCTGAGCAGGGATGAATGGTACGCTATCTATCTGGCCGCGGGAAACGTGCTGCCGTAAATACTGCCGGCGGAGGGGGTAGCGGACAACCGAAGGTTGGGAGCGAGGGGGAGACTTCCCCCTCTGCTTGATTTTTTATTTTTTTAATGGAGCTTGTATGTTAGGTCCGCTGGTTAACGCTTTAGTTGTGGTTGTGTGTTCCCTCGCGGGATGTTTCCTGATTCGGGGAATACCGGATCGCTTTGAAGAGCTTATCAAAAAAGCCATAGGTCTTTCCATTATATTCGTGGGGATTCGGGGGGCTTTGGAAAACGAGCGCATACTCCTCCTTATTATGAGTATGGTGCTGGGGGCGGTTGCGGGCGAGCTTATTAACATTGATAAATGGATGAACCGCCTGGGGCTTTGGGCGGAGCGGAAGCTCGGCATGGCCGGAAGCGCCGAAAATTCAAAACGGAATTTTTCCAGGGGCTTTGTCTCCGCCAGTATTCTTTTCTGTGCCGGTTCAATGGCCATAGTCGGCTCCATACAGAGCGGCCTCCAGGGAAACCACGAAACGCTTTTCGCCAAGTCGATTCTGGACGGCTCCATTTCGCTGGTTTTTGGCGCTTCCCTGGGGATAGGCGTCGCTTTTTCCGCCCTGCCGATGCTGCTCTACGAAGGGGGGATTGTGCTCGCGGCTATGGCAATCAGGGATTACCTTACGCCGGAAATCATCCGCGAAATGTCCGCTGTGGGCAGCCTCCTCATCGCCGGCATAGGGTTTAACTTCCTCGGCGTCAAAGAGATCAAAGTGGCGAACCTGATCCCCGCCATGTTTATCCCCTGGGTATATCTGGCCTTTATGTCGCTGGCGCGGCCTTGAGGTTCGGCCTCTGCTCAGCGTCCTTTGTTTTTTCCCCGATGCGGCCGTTCTGGCGGTAGCTCCACCAGTTGCTTTCGGAAAAAATCAGGTGATCGAGAAAATGGAGACCCAGGATCTCCGACGCGGCCCGCAGACGCTCCGTGATTTCGTTATCTTCAGAAGATGGCTGTATCTTCCCCGATGGGTGGTTGTGGGCGACGGCGAAAGCCGCGGCGCGGTCCTGTATGAGGTCGGCGAACACCTCGCGGGGATGTACAATGGTCCGGTTCAGGAGGCCGATGGTTACCACCCGCACCGCCAGAGCCTCGTGCGCGCCGTTCAGGGAAATGCTGATAAAGCGCTCCTGCTTGCGGTCCGCGTTGTGCCGCACCAGGGCGAAGATGTCCAGCGGCTGCTTGACACGGGTTCCGACAGAACCCCAGCGCCGCCTGCCGAATTCCAGCATAGCCGCTATCAAAGACGCCTTGGTTTTTCCCATGCCGACAAGCCTGGAAAGCGCTTCTACCGGCGGAATATCCTTGTTACGGTCCAGAAGACCGAGCAGATCCTCTGCCAGAAGCGACACGTTTTTGCCCCGCGTTCCCGTATTAAGAATGACCGCCAAAAGTTCAGCGTCCGAAAGAGCCGCAGATCCGTTGGCAAGAAGCCGTTCCCTGGGCCGCCGCTCCGGAGGCAGTTCCAGCAGGCCCGGGCCGGAGCTTTTCCCCGTATACCGGGACCGCGCTTCGGCGAAACAATCGGGATAGTCAAAATCATCCATACCCTATATATGGCATGAGGACGCGCGGCGCTTTAGTGGAAAGGAAAGGCAATCGGCCGAATTCCCGGAAAAACGGGCCTTCCCTTTGCGGCTGAACCGGCAGTTATTTGCCGGTAATCTGTTTACCCGCCCTATTTCTATCAACTCCAAAATATGGTATACTGAGAGCCTGTCCCAAAACCAATTGACTGTGCGCTGATATTCCCGGCGTAGCCGGAGGCACGGTTTAGGACCGGCTTGAGCCAAAGGCTCTTGCGGTTTTTCAGGCTTTTGCCTTGCAAAACCGCGAATTTCAAGGTTGCTTTCCCAAAACTTCAGTTTTGGGAAAGCCTCATGATTGTAACGTAGGGAATCTGCAAGGGAGGCGGCCGCTTAATTGAAAACCAGTGTAACAGCCCTGCTGGCCGCGGTCTTTTTGTTGAGCCTTGCCCCTCTTTTCGCGCGCGACGTGGAAATTATAATTGAGGATATGGAACTGGGCATTCCGCTGGAAGGGGCGTTGATCCGTTCCTGGGACGGCAGCGAGTATATCTGCGACGGGGACGGGAAGGCGGTGGTCTCCGCTCCGGACGGGCGGCCGGTTACGGTGCAGGCCGGCTATCCCGGCTATGAAAGCGCGCGGCTGGCGCTTGCCTTGGGGAAGAGCAGCTTTAAGCTGGGGCTGCGGCTTTCGGGCATTATGGAAGGCCGGGAGCTGGTGATTGAGGCCTCAAGGCCCGGAACCAGCGAAACGAGAACCGGCCGCAGCGTCGCGGTAACCGAGCGGCAGATTGCCCAGACCGGTGAAATCGGGATCATTGAAGACGTGATGACCACGATCAAGCTGCTGCCGGGGGTGGGCTATACCGGCACATTCAACGCCCTGCCGAGCATCCGCGGCGGCGAACCCGGGGACATGAGCGCATCCCTTGACGGGTACTATATCAGCAACCCCTACCACTGGGGCGGGGGCTTTTCGATCTTTGATCCCCGGATGGTAGAGAGCGCCCAGCTTTCCCACGGGGTCTTTTCAAGCCGTTACGGGCACACTGTTTCGGGGCTGCTTGAGGTAAGCAGCAAAAAGCCCTCCTCAACCGAAACCGAGTTTGAGCTAGGGCTGAATACCAGCGCCGCCAACGCCAACCTTTCCCTCCCCCTGTTCGGCAAGGGGGGGATTTTATTCATGGGAAGGATCACTTACTACGATCCCCTCGTAGCCCTGGCAAAACAAATGGCGACGGTAATTCCGGAGCTTGAGGTGATCAACGCGGTGCGGGTGGCCCCCTATATCAGAAGCGGCGCCGTTGTCCTTAACTACCGGTTTTTTGATGACCTGGAGCTCCAGTCCACAGCCTTCTGGGGCATGGACGGAGTCGGGGTAAGCTACAAAAACGGCCCCTCCACGACGGACGGTCTTACCAGCAGTACCAATATGTTTTTTGACTATGCCAATTACCAGGGCTTCATCTCCGCCGGTCTTTCCTGGAATCCCCGCAGCGATATGCTCCTTAAAACGACGCTGGGAGCCGGCTATCATCAGTCGAAAGTGGACGCGGACGTACGGAACTTTGTCAGCAAGTCTTTTTCCGATGAGTTCAAAAACAATCCTTTGAACATTCCTGTGCTGGCAGTTGCCGATGAGCCCTACGAATTAAACGCCGATACGATCGGCAAAGAAGACGCCATTAGTATCAACGCCCAGGGGCGGGTCGATTTTGACTGGGAGTTGGGAGACGGCCTGCTGGCGGCCTACGGCGCGCAGGAAATGTTTACCAGTTATAACGATACGATGAAATTCCAGGGCCGCATGGAAAACTTCTATAACGGACTTTCGGCTGCCGACCAGCAGAATGTAAAAGGACACTTGGATCCTTTGGGGGTTTCCCAATCGTTCTACGATCAATTAATCGTCAACTACCGTACCTCATACAGTTCCACTGTGGATAACAAGCTCTTCTCAACTTCCGCCTATACCCTGGTGGAATACAATAGTCCCGGCAAGCGCTTCGGTTCCGAACTGGGGCTGCGGCTGGATCATTTTTATCTGCTTGGAGAGGGTTTCTCCGTTTCCACCACGCCGGTCTTAAACCCCCGGCTTAATCTGGACTTTAACGTATTCAAGAACCGGGGCTTTGTCGAATCGCTTGACTTCAGCGCCGGGACCGGGCTTTTTTCGTCAATTAACGACATGATTGCCCTGGCCGATAAGCGATACGATCTTGAGGGGGCAAAGCCGGGCCGTTCCTGGACATCGGTGCTGGGAACCAACATCGCGTTTCCCGGCGGCTTGAGCTTTAATATTGAAGGTTATTACAAATATATTTTTGA
Organism: Treponema sp.; assembly: GCA_031270205.1. GTDB lineage: Bacteria > Spirochaetota > Spirochaetia > Treponematales > Breznakiellaceae > WQXQ01. The sequence continues at coordinate 1,009 of JAISYA010000159.1, read as the reverse complement.
CCGGGCCTATATCCCGGTAGCAACGGTCAACGGCAGGGAACAGCCCATGCCCTATTTTGACGGCGAGGGCAGGGTTTGGGGCATTGACCTGATGCTGCAGAAATTGCAATCCCGTTACTGGGACGGATGGCTTTCCTATTCATATAACTGGGCAAAGTACCGTGATCCCCACGGCACGGATACGGGACTCAGCTTTTCAGGGGGAAACAGGGAGGATGACTGGTATTTCCCGTCATACCACCGCTTTCACAATTTAAACCTGGTGCTCAACATTAAACCCATTCCCCGGATCAATATCTATACCCGCTTTGGAATTGCCAGCGGGACACAGCTCGAGAAAATCATCGGTCCCATTACCTCGTATCCGGTATATGTCCTTGGGGAAGATATGTTTATTGAAAAATACCGGCGCGCCACAGTGGCGGACGCGAATAACCGTACTACTCCCTCGTTTCCCCTCGATCTAAAGTTTTCGATTTTGGGGGGCAGCGAGGCGGGAAAGAGCCGTTACGAGGTATATGTGGCGCTTGAAAACGCCCTTGCCCTCTTGTACACGGCCCAGGGAAACACTACTTTCAACACGTATACCGGCAAAGAGGACACGGGCAGCGATTCGGCGTCCTACGAGCTGCCTATACCGATACCGTCGTTTGGGTTTAAGTTAAATTATTAGGAAGGGAAGGGTGTATATAAAACTGAAAGTGTGTTCGCTGTTTTTTCCGCCCCTGCTGTTCCTGTTGAGCAGTTGTGTTTCCCTGGCGGAAAAGACGGGGCGGGTGCTGGACGGTACGGCTTTTGCGGAAAAGACCGTCGCCGTGTACCGGACGGCGAAAACAGGCGAAGCAGGCATGGAAATCCGGGAACTGCGAAACAAGGCCGGGGAGCGCTCTGTGGCCATTACGCTGAATCAGTTTCCCGTAATGAAGCTGCGCGGAACGGTCCCCGATTCTGCGGGCGCCTTTTACCTTGAATCCCTTGAGTACCTGGGGGGCAGCGTCTCAGGCTGGAA
>JAISYA010000148.1 GCA_031270205.1 Treponema sp. | reverse complement strand
GGATTTACGTCTGAAAATTTCCTGGTATAAGCCATTTATTTCATTGTTCGCCCACATATTATTCCCCCTGTTAATATTGCCGCATAAAACAACATTTATGTCAAGCCTGTAACACAGCGAGGGAATCTACAGTGCTGACCATGCCGGCAACCGCAAAACGGAGGGCCAGGGCCTGCATGGTAAGGCCGTCGAAAGCGGCTAAATATTAGATAAAACTAACTTGATGGAACCATGATCTGCGGGTATAGTGGATTCTACGAGTGAATTTTGTTATCCGGCCAAATGTGGTGTTCAGCAAAGAAGAACTCTATGAACAGATCTGGGGACAAGATATGTACGGCGAACTAAAAACCGTTACGGTGCATATCAACAGGCTCCGTGAAAAGATTGAGCATGATCCGTCCGCTCCCCGGTATATTCAGACCGTGTGGGGGGTAGGCTATAAGTTTACGCCGTGAATATGCCGCTTTGAAGGCAAAACGGCGCCTTACCGTGGCTGACAACACGGTATGGATCGTCAGATTCCATGCTCCTTTTATATCATATTTTGTTTGAAATCGGAATTGCGGATAATACCTCCGCTGCCTTTCCAATCATCAACATTATGGTTTAGAATGAGCCATGTACCTGCTTCACGATCCGGCTTGCAGATTTTCCCATCGGGATTACGGTATCATGCTTCCCATTTCCCCATCCAGGGCGGACCACGTTGCCGAGTCGCTTGCCGTTGCTCCTCTTGATATGGCCGCTGCGGCCGGCAAGCTGCGCCTGCCCGCCGGTCCCGTGTTGAACAGGGAGGATATAGAGCGGGTGCATTCGAAGGATTTTACCGCGGCCCTGTACGGTGAAAGCCCCGGCGGGAAACGCTCCCTGCTTGAGGCGCTGCTCAACGCCTGGGAACTTATCGACGAGCAGGGCCGTCCTCACCGTTACGAACCGGAACAGGCCACGCGCCCTCTGGAAGAACTCTTTGAAAAAGTGCTGGTCCAGGTCGGTGGAACTTACTTCGCGTGCCGCCTCGCGCTTGAGGCCGAAGGCTTTTGCTACTACCTCGGCGGCGGCCTGCACCACGCCCGCTATGAGGGCGGGACCGGTTTTTGCCTGCTCAACGACATTATGATCGCCGCCCGGAAAATCCAGGCCGAAGGGCGGGCCGCCCTTGTCTGGGTTGTTGATGTGGATGCGCACAAGGGCTGCGGAACGGCCGAGCTGATACACCTCGCCCGCCTGCGCGGCGAACTGCGCCCGCCAGACGCCGCCGGGAATACGCCCCTTCCCCGGATTTTCGGCCTTTCAATACACATGGCCCGCGGCTGGCCCCTGGACGAGGAGACACTCGCGAAAGCCCGCCCCGGACACGCGCCCCTTATTCCCTCGGACGTGGAAATCCCCATCGAAGCAGGCGGGGAGGCGCGCTATATTCCGGAACTTGCAGAAGGTTTACGGAAACTGAAACGGCTTTCGCAGGCGGCTTTGCCCGATCTGGTCATCGTAGTGGACGGCGCCGACCCTTACGAGTACGACGGCCTTCCCTCATCATCGCTGCTCAAACTCACTCTGGAACAGTGCGTCCGGCGGGACCGGCTCATCTACGACTATTTCAAACAACGAAACATCCCCCAGGCGTGGATCATGGCCGGCGGCTACGGCGAACGCGCCTGGGAACCGGTATCGGCTTTCCTCTCAACAGTTTAACCGGCAATTTCGATTTCAAAAAAAGATTCTTTCGAAATGGTGGAGTGGTCCATGTTATACGGGTCCACGAAAACAAGATCAAATGGTGGTGTTTGTCTGCATGTTTCAGCGGCTTTCTTTCCCTACTCAAAATACTGGACGCCAGCCTCGAAAATGCGCTGGCGTTTGTTGCCGGGTATGTTGATATGCACGTATTCGCCGCGCCGTTCCGAATGGCCCATTTTGCCGAGGATTCTGCCGTCGGGGCTGGTGAGTCCCTCTATGGCGAAATCCGAGCCATTGGGATTGTCCGGTTCACTCGTGGCGGGCCGGCCGTCGGCGCTGGCATAGCAGAAGGGAACCTGGCAGTTCTTGAACAGGGCCTGTCCTTCCTCATGGCGGATAACGAGACGGCCTTCCCCGTGGCTGACCGGAATAACGTGAACGGCGCCGGGTTCTTCCAGCGCAAGCCAGGGCGAATTATTCGACATGACTCTGGTGCGGACCATGCGGGAAACGTGGCGGCCTATACGGTTAAAGGTGAGCGTGGGCATGGCGCTGTCCGCGGCCCGGTAAGCGCCGTAGGGAACGAGTCCCAGTTTGATCAGGGCCTGAAATCCGTTGCAAATGCCCAGGATGAGGCCGCCGCGTTTTTCAAGCAATTCCCCGATGGCGTCGGCAATTGCCGGGGAGCGGAGTACGTTGGCGATAAATTTGCCGGAACCGTCCGGTTCGTCACCGGCGCTGAAACCTCCGGACAGGGCGAGGATTTGGGCCTCCCCGATTGCCGCCGCCAGTTCCTTAATAGATTCGGCTATATCATTTTTATTGAGATTTCTGAAAATGAGCAGCCTGGTTTGCGCGCCGGCTTCCCGAAACGCCCGCTCCATATCCCATTCACAGTTGGTTCCGGGGAAGACAGGCAGCGCCACCAGGGGGACGGCTTTTTTTACCGATATGTTTTTGCCTGTCCTCGCGGTGGTTTTGTCGTTAACATTGGGAAAGGAAAGACCGTTTTCAGGCGACAGATCGGCGACAGTGCCGCCGGTGGAGATTTGGGGATACACCCGCGCAAGGGGACATTCGTAGGCCCGGCGAAGCGCGGCCAGGGGTATCTCCGCGTTTTGCATTTCCCCGTTGATTTCTTCAGTTACGCGAAATACCGGTCCGGTAATAGTGACCGCCGCAAGTTTCCGGCAGGCAGCCTGCTTGAGAATTTCACCGATTGCGGGATTATCCCGATACGCGGCTTTGTCGATTTCCAGCAATACTGAACCTTGATACGCCGTTCCTGCCTCAAGGAAAAAAGCGCCCGGTTTTGTCTCAATTCCGGTGTTATTGCCGAAGGCCATCAACGCGAGACTTACGGCGGTTCCACCTGCCCCCACAGGATAGGCTGAACGGACACAGCCTGCCGCATGGAGGGCGATCAGGGCGTTCATATTGGCCTTGAAAATATCCCACTCTGTCTGCCCCCGCGCGGCGGCAATCTGAGTGAGGAGTATAATCACATTTCCGGTTGCGCCTGAGAGCGCCCCTGAGCGGACCGAAGCTGCCGGGGCGGTTCCCGCGGCAAAAGCGACGAGAGTAGGAGGCACGGTGATGTCAATGCTGCGGGCTTTGTCCCGGTAATTACCCGACATGGAGTCCTTGCCGCCGACAGCCGGAACGCCGAGGGCAATCTGGGCTTCCAGCGCGCCTAACAGGGCCGCTGCGGGCCTGCCCCAGGACGCGGGGGATTCCGGCCGCTCAAAATATTCCTGAAGGCTCAAGTACGCTTTCCAGGGATCGCCGCCCAGACAGGCGAATTTCGCCAGGGCCTCCCTGACGGCGCCTTTTGCACCCTCGTAAGGATTTTGTTCCATAAGACAGGGATCGTAACCGAAGCTCATAAGGCTTGCGGTACGGCTCTGTTTTTTCAGCGAGGGCAGCAGCGCGGCCATTCCGCATTCGGGAGTTCCCTGTTCCGCGCCGCCCCAGGGGAAAAGCACCGAAGCCGCTCCGATGGAGCCGTCGAAACGTTCCTGCAGGCCCCGGCGGCTCCCTGAACGAAGAGACGCGAGTTCTTTTTCAAGCCTGTCCAAAAGAACGCCGGGGGGCTGATTTTGCGAATCATCGTTTTGCGCGTAACTGTCTTGCGGAGACGGCGTGGAAAGAAACGCCCGGGCCGAGCGGGGCGCGCCGTTTGAATTGAGGAATTTTCGGGAGAGATCGACAATGGTCCTGCCCCGCCACTTCATCCGCAGGGAGGCTTTTTCTTCCGGGACCGCGTCATCCGCCGTTACCGTTGCTATGACCACCGCATCGAGGTTCTCGGCCGCGGCGGCCCTGATAAAAGCGGCGGCGTCACCGGGCGCGGCCACCACAGCCATTCGTTCCTGGGATTCCGAAATTGCCAGCTCAATACCGTTGAGGCTCGTGTATTTTTTGGGCACTTTGTCCAGATCGATGTCGAGGCCGGCGGCGAGTTCTCCCACAGCCACCGACACGCCGCCCGCGCCGAAGTCGTTGCAGCGTTTGATGATCCCGGCCGCCTGCGGATTACGGAACAGGCGCTGCAATTTCCGTTCTTCTACGGCGTTGCCCTTCTGAACTTCCGCCCCGGCGCTTTCCACCGATTCACCGGTGTGCATCTTGGAGGAACCGGTTGCACCGCCTATGCCGTCCCTGCCGGTTTTGCCTCCCACGAGGATCACCAGGTCTCCCGCGGCGGGTTCCTCGCGGCGCACCCATTCGGCGGGAACCGCGGCGATCACCGCCCCCAGCTCCATGCGCTTTGCCAGAAATCCGGAATGGTAAAACTCAGACACCTGTCCGGTGGCAAGGCCGATTTGATTGCCGTATGACGCGTAACCGGCGGCGGCTTCCCGCACGATTTTTATCTGGGGCATTTTCCCCGGCATGGTTTCGCCTAACGGGACGCGGGGATCACCACTGCCTGAAACCCGCATGGCCTGATGCACATAAGCCCTGCCCGAAAGGGGATCCCGAATTGCTCCGCCCAGGCAGGTAGCCGCCCCGCCGAAAGGCTCAATTTCGGCGGGGTGGTTGTGAGTCTCGTTTTTGAAAAGCAGCAGCCAGGGCTCCGAAGAACCGTCGCCGAACTCGGCCTTCACCTTGATAGTGCAGGCGTTAATCTCCTTTGACTCATCCACATCATTGGCAAGCCCGCGCTTTTTCAGGAGTTTCGCGCCGATGAGCGCCATATCCATCAATGATCGGGGACAGTCCGCGCCGGGACCGTAAACTTCATCGCGGGCGGCTTCGTATAGGGCAAACGCCTGTTTCAGGTTTTGCGTAACGGGATTATCGTCTATTTCTATCTTTTCCAGAATCGTGTTGAATGTGGTATGACGGCAGTGATCCGACCAGTAGGTGTCCAGCACCCGCAGTTCCGCAAGCCCCGGATCCCGCCCGATGGAAGAAAACCATTCCCGGCAAAAGCGCATATCCTCAATAGACATGGCAAGGCCGTATTCGCGGGCTGTTTTTTCAAGGCCGCTGTCGTCAGCCGCGGTAAACTGCCGGAGAACGGGCGTTTCATCAGGCTCTTTTTCAATTTCCCCAAGGGTTTGCGGCAGATCCATTGAGGCTTCCCTGGAATCAACGGGATTGATAAGATAGCGTTTTACCGATTCAAGCGCGTTAGCTGAAATGGGAATGTCTCCGGGCATGAGAATATACACCAAAGCGGAACGGATAAGCGGCCTGACACCGACGAGCAGTTCCACACACTGCTCCGCCGAGTCCGAGCGCTGATTGTACTGGCCGGGAAGGTATTCAACGGCAAAAGAAAAATCACCCTTTTCGGCCGGAACCGTAGCAGCGTAAAAAACATCATCACATTGAGGCTCGGAAAAAATCCGGGATACCGCCTGTTCAAACCGGGAATCGTCAATGCCGCTCACGTCATAGCGGTTCAAAACCCGCAGGCCCTTAAGCCGGGCCAGTTCCGGATACTGCCCCCCAAGAAAATCGGCAAAATCAGAACGAAGCCGTCGGGCCTCCATATCGAAGCCTGGACGCTTTTCAACAAAAATCCGTCTGACTTTCATTTAACGCTTTCGCTTCCATCTGATGTACACCTGCCTGCCGGTACCGTTGGCCTGGGGCCGCTCCTCGGTTTCAATCTGGGGAATGGCCCTGAACATGTCGCCTAACTTTTTGAAACCGTAGTTACGGGGATCAAAATCGGCGGAACGGTTGTTGATCTTCTGTCCTACGCCGCCGAGGTAAGCCCAGCCGGACTCTTCGGCCAGATCGTCTACCGCGTCACGGAGCAGCTTGAGGAGTTTCCGGTCTACCTTGAAATCCTTTTTGGGTTTAGCCGCCGGACGGGCATCTTCATCCTCGGACTCTTCCTGAATGTCCTTCAAAATTTCGGTGTAGATAAATTTGTCACAGACCGAGACAAAGGCACGGGGGGTTTTCTTTTCCCCAAAACCGTAGACGGTACGGCCGCTCTCGCGTAACCTGGCGGCGAGACGGGTAAAATCAGAATCGCTTGAAACGATACAGAAGCCGTCGAGTTTTTCGCTGTAGAGCAGGTCCATGGCGTCGATGATCATCGCCGAGTCGGTGGCGTTTTTTCCCGTCGTGTAGGAAAACTGCTGAATGGGCTGAATGGCGTATTCCAGCAACCGGTCTTTCCATGAGCGGAGGTTGTTGCTGGTCCAGTCGCCGTAAATCCGTTTGACACTGGCGACGCCGTATTTGGCCACTTCGTTGAGGAGGCCCTCAATGATGGCGGGCTGGGTGTTGTCGGCGTCGATGAGGACGGCGAGCTTGGCCTGGGCTGTTTCTATCGGCTGGTTCCCCGCGCCGGCGAAATTGGAAAATGGCAGTAAAGGCATATTCACTCCTGGTTCAGGAATTTTAACCGCAAAAGCGAATAAGGGGAAGAGGCGCTCCTCTTATTGCCCGGTAATGCGGGGCAGGATAAACGCTCTTCCGCCCTTCCCCTCTTCCCCCGTTTCACGATATAGTTAGCGTATTGAGGAGCACCGATGAAGGCGATTGAACTGGCGAAGGCCTATGACCCCAAGAGTTTTGAAGACCGTATTTACGCCCGCTGGAAGGAGCAGGGGGCCTTTAAGCCGGCGGGAGGCGGCCGGCCTTTTGTGGTGGTAATTCCGCCGCCAAACGTTACGGGCGTACTGCATCTGGGGCACGGACTGAACAACACCCTGCAGGATATCGTAGTCCGTTTCCACCGTATGCGGGGAGAGCCGGTGCTCTGGCTGCCCGGTACCGACCACGCGGGGATCGCCACGCAGCACGTGGTGGAGAAGCGGCTGCGGGCAAGGGGGCAGAGCCGCCGCGAACTGGGGCGGGAAAGATTTCTTGCGGAAACGTGGAAGGTAAAGGCGGAACACCACGCCGTCATTACGCGCCAGCTTGAGCGCATTGGCGCGAGCGTGGACTGGGACCGCGAGCGATTCACCTTTGACGAAGGGCTGTCAAAGGCGGTGCGCGAGGTCTTTGTTACCCTCTACGAGCGCGACCTGCTCTATAAGGGTAAGTATCTGGTAAACTGGTGCGCTTCCTGCGGCACAGCGCTTGCCGACGACGAGGTGGAGCACGAGGACACGCCGGGAAAGATGTACCATCTGCGGTATTTTTTCACGGACGGTTCCGGCTGTGTGGAGCTTGCCACGACGCGGCCCGAGACGCTGCTGGGGGATACGGCGGTGGCGGTCCACCCCGAAGACGGGCGCTATGCGGGCCTGGCCGGTAAAACGGTGGCGCTGCCACTGGCAGGGCGGAACATTCCTGTGGTGTTTGACACGTATGTTGACCGGGCCTTCGGGACGGGTGTGGTGAAGATCACCCCGGCCCACGATCCCAACGACTGGGAGCTTGCCAAACGGCACGGCCTTGCCGCGATCAATATCCTCAACGGCGACGGGACGCTGAACGGAGAAGTTCCCGAAAAGTACCGGGGAATGACGGTGGAGGCGGCCCGGGAGGCGGTGCTTGACGACCTCAAGGCCGGGGGCTGGTACATCAAAGAAGAAGCCATTACCCACGCGGTGGGGCATTGTTACCGCTGCCACACGGTGATCGAGCCGTTTCTTTCCGAGCAGTGGTTTGTCCGGATGCGCCCGCTGGCGGAAAAGGCCCTTGAATCGTGGCGGCGGGGGGAGATTGTCTTTTATCCCAAAAAATGGGAGAACACCTACCGGCACTGGCTGGAAAATATACGGGACTGGTGTGTCAGCCGCCAGCTCTGGTGGGGCCACCGTATTCCCGCCTGGGACTGTAAAGACTGCGGCAAAACCGCGGTTTCCCGGAGCGACCTTACCGCCTGCCCGCACTGCGGCTCGGCGAATATCGAACAGGATCCGGACGTACTTGACACGTGGTTTTCAAGCTGGCTGTGGCCCTTCAGCACGCTGGGCTGGCCGGAGGAGACGGCCGACTTTGCCGCCTATTATCCCACCACGGCGCTCGTAACCGCCTACGACATTATCTTTTTCTGGGTGTCCCGCATGATCATGGCGGGGCTTGAGTTTACCGGCAAGGCGCCGTTCCGCGACATTTACATTCACGGCCTGGTGCGGGACAAACAGGGCCGCAAAATGAGCAAGAGCGCGGGCAACGGCCTTGACCCGCTGGAGTTGGTGGACGAGTTCGGCGCGGACGCCCTCAAGTTTACCCTAGCGTTTATGTGCGCGCAGGGGCAGGACGTGCTGGTCGATAAAGACTCGTTCAGGACGGGTTCCAAATTCGCCAACAAGATATGGAACGCCAGCCGCTATATTCTGATGAACCTTGAAGGCCGCGAGCTGGCGGAGGCGCCGGCCCTGCTCCCCGTGGACAAATGGATTTATTCCCGGCTGAACAGCGCCGCCAAAACAATGGAAGCGGCTTTTCTTTCCTACCGCTACAACGACGCGGCGCAGGCGGCTTATGAGTATTTCTGGAACGACTTTTGCGACTGGTATGTGGAAGCCACCAAGCTCTCAATGAAGAGCGCCGGGCAAAGCGCGGCGGAAAAAGACCGGGCAGTGACGGTGCTGCTGGACGTGCTTGCCGAGTCCCTGCGCCTGTTCCACCCCCTGCTGCCCTTTGTTACCGAGGAAATTTACGGCAAGCTGCCCAACGCCGGGGGGATGCTCATTACCGCGCCTTACCCGCGCTACGACGAAGGCCGCGCCGACCCCGCCGGGGAGCGGGACTTTGTGTTTTTGCAGGATTTGGTCCGCAAGATCCGCTTCCTCCGCGCCGAGTGCGTCATCGGGAATGAAAAAAAGCTGCGGGTTTTGGCGCGGCTCGGCGGAGAACAGGAACGCGCGCTCAAACAGAACGAGGGCCTGGTGAAGCTGCTCGCCGGAATCGGAGAGCTGGAAATCGCGGCGGCGCTTTCAGGCGGCGAAGGCAAGCGTCCGGCGGGTTCCATAGGCCTTGTGGGGGCCGGTTTCGAGGTCTTTGTGTTTATAGCGGAGGCAGCGGACACGGCGGCGCTGAAACAGAAATTCGCCAAAGACCTGGAGCAGGATCGCAGGTTTATGGCGGCCCTGCGGGCGAAACTGGCAAACGATCAGTTTACGCGAAACGCTCCCGCGGAGCTGGTAGCCGCCGAGCGGGCGAAGCTGGAAGAGTGTCTCAAGAAGACGGACAAGATTGAATCGTATCTGCGGGATCTATAAATTGGAACGGGAGCGTAAATGACCACCGAGGAAATGCTTCGCCTGAAAGGAACCCATCTCGCCCCGTATATGCAGCTTGCCACGATGCTTATCGGCAAGACGCGGGAAGGCGGCGGCAATATGTTCAGGCACCAGCTTGACACCATGGCGATCCTCATTGACTACGGTTACATAGAGTCGTCGCTGCTCAAAGCGGCAATCGTCCATGATATTCTTGAGGACATTCCCGACTTCAACCACAACCTGCTGCTCTCGATTGATTACGAAAGCCATCTGGTCTACGACCTCGTGCGGGAAGTGACCCGCCTGCCCGAGGAAACCAAGGCCGAATTTCTCACCCGCGTCTGTGAGTTCGGTTCACCTAACGCCAAAGTGCTCAAAGTGGCGGACCGCATCTCCAATATGATCTCGCTGGGCTTTGTGATAAACATGGAATTTGTCAGCCGCTACACCGATGAGACCGAGCGCTACATCTTCCCTATCGCCAAAACGGTGAACTTGTCCATGCTGAGGGAACTTAAATCGCTGGTAGAATCCCGCCGTAAATACATGACCGGCTCCGCGCGGGTGTAACACGGCGGGAACAAACCGCTAATAATTTTCCGCTTTAATCTGAAAATAAGCTTTTGGGTGACGACAGACGGGGCAAAGCTCCGGCGCTTTTTTCCCGATGACGATGTGACCGCAGTTGGCGCACTGCCAGATTTGATCGCCGTCCCGGGAAAACACCAGGCCCTTGTCAAGGTTGGCAAGCAGTTTGCGGTAGCGTTCCTCATGCTCTTTCTCAATTTTGCCCACCATCTCGAACAGGGCCGCGATATGGCTAAAGCCCTCTTCCTTCGCGGTTTTGGCAAAACCCGCGTACATATCGGTCCACTCGTAATGCTCGCCGTCCGCCGCGTCTTTGAGATTCGCCGTGGTTTCCGGAACCTGATCCCCGTGAAGCAGCTTAAACCATATTTTCGCGTGCTCTTTTTCATTCCCCGATGTTTCCCGGAACAGCGCGCCGATCTGCCAGTAGCCTTCCTTTTCCGCCCTGGAAGCGTAATAGAGATATTTGGTATGCGCTTGGGATTCCCCGGCGAAAGCCGCCCGCAAATTTTCCTCGGTTTTTGATCCTTTCAATTCAGCCATGTTTCTCTCCTCTCTGCCCTTTAAGGTATTTTGCCGCCGGCACATATCAGCGGCAGCATTCATTGTAGGCTAAAATCGGCGCATTTGCAAGGGACCGCGTTGCCTCATCAAAAATGTTACCGAAAAGGGGTCATGCCTCATTTTGAAAATGTTACCGAAAGCTATGGATGCCTTGACATTATTTGCCGAATCGTATTATAACTTTTATAGTATTTGCGGCCTTGGTGGAACTGGTAGACACGCCAGCTTGAGGTGCTGGTGCCGAGAGGCATGGAAGTTCAAGTCTTCTAGGCCGCAATTTCTTACCGGATAAGGAAATAG
>JAISYA010000097.1 GCA_031270205.1 Treponema sp. | reverse complement strand
ACGGGCAAATGGATGGAAGTCCGTTCAGGCGCTTCCTCCACCGGGTGGGCGGCGTCCGCGAGCCTCAGCTCGAAACGGGTTACCGGTTCAGGCTATTCAGCCGAGGTCAGGGAGATCGCCCTGGCGGGAAAGGGGTTTTCCCCGGAAGTGGAAATGGAATACCGGAAAAACGGACTGGATTATTCGGCGGTAGACTCTATGGAAAACTTGACCGTTCCCGGCGAGGAACTGCTCAAATTTATCAGTGACGGGCGTTTGTCCAAAGGGGACTAAACAGTGAACAAATATGTTCTTTTGGCTATTATTCCTGGTTTCTTGCTCTTTCTTTGGCCGCTGCCCGCCGGGGGGCAGGCCGGCGGGCAGAAAAAATCCGCCCCCTCGGCGGACCGGCTCAATACCATCGGCGCGGATTTGAACGACGCCCTGTCAACGATGGACCGCGCGCTGGCCTCAGATGAGGAGCCTACGCTTGAGGATGAATACTATCTTGGGCGGGCGGTAACGGCGAATATTCTGGCGGCTTATAAACCCTACACCCTGAAGCCGGAGCTTACCCGTTACCTTAACCGTATCTGTCAGACCATCGCGATCAACTCCTTTCAGCCTGAGATATTCAACGGATACCATGCGCTCGTTCTGGACAGCGATGAATTGAACTCCTTCGCCTCTCCCGGCGGGCACATTCTCATAACGCGGGGGCTTTTGGAGATCATCCCTTCCGAGGATGTCCTGGCCGCCCTGATAGCCCATGAACTGGCCCACGTTTTACTGAAACACGGCGCCGGCATCATCGCCGGTATGCGGCTGAACGAGGGGCTTACCTCGACCGCGGACAGGGCATCGGGTATTGCCGCGCGTGAGAGTATTGCCGCCGCCAGGGCCGCGCTTTTCCGCGACTCGGTCTCGGCGTTGTGCGACACGCTGATGAAAAACGGCTTTTCCCGCGCCCAGGAATTTGAGGCGGATAACGCGGCAATCACGCTCCTGGCGGCTTCGGGCTATGATCCCAACGGGCTTATGGAAATGTTGAAAATTCTACAGCGGGTTCAGACGAGCCGGACAGGCGGGTTTAACAGCACCCACCCCAGTCCCGAAGATCGCATAGCAAACGCGGACAGGATGACCGGACGCTACCGCGTTCAGGATACCCGCTCTTACCGAATCTCCCGATTCAGGAACCAATGAAAATGAAAAAGCAAAACAAAACCGGCGGCGGGTTTAAAAAACATATCGCCGCGCTGGTAATCACCGGCCTTATCACCCTTGCCGTCATAGGACTGCACCTGGGCGGCGCGCTTACCTTTCTCGAATACAAGGCCTACGATCTGCGCGTAACTACGCTGGCCCCCTATTCCCGCCCTTCCGATGACATCATCGTGATCCTGCTGGATCAAAACAGCATCGACTGGGCCAACAGGACACGGGGCTGGTCCTGGCCCTGGCCCCGGAAAGCCTACGCCGAAATTATCGATTACATGAACCTGGGCGGCGCCAACTCCATTGCCTTTGACGTTATTTTTTCCGAGCCTTCGGTATACCGTAACGCCCGGCAGGACGCGATCATTGACACGGCGGTGGCCGGCCTGGAAAACGTTCAACTGGCGGACGAACCCCGGGCGGGAACCGGCGTCCAGCCAAGAACCGCTACCCAGCCAAGAGACAGCGCCCAGAACAGGGGCCGGTTTTTGGCTTTCAGGGAAATCATCAACGCCCTGCGTACCCTGAGCAGCCGCGAGGATGACCTTTCCTTCATGCAGGCGGAAAAGGATTTCGGCCGGGTCGTGCAGACCGTGGTGTTCAGTTCCCAAACCGGAACCGCCGATTCCTGGCCGGCGGATCTCAACACCCCGCTTTTTGAACCGCACAATTTTGAAAGCATTATTTCGGAATATGAAAAACTCAAACAGGATACCGATACCGGAAGCGGGCCGATAAAAGCCCAGTTCCCCATTGAGGAACTGCGGAACGCCGCGGGGGTAATTGGCAATGTTACCGGATGGCCGGACTCGGACGGCATTTTCCGCAGGGCAAACCTGTTTTCGGTTTTTGACGGAAAAGCGGTGCCCGGCCTTGCGGCCGCTTCACTGCTTGCCGCGGGCAGCGGGCGGCAGATTTCATTTAACCGGAAGCAAAGCCGCATAGAATGGGACGGCTGGACGATACCGGTTGATCAGCACGGAAGGAGCATTCTCCGTTTCCGCGGCGAGATGGACCGCTACATCCCCTATTTCGCCCACGAGATCCTTATGAGCAAGGAAGCATACGAAAGCGGAAACACCGAAGCGCTGGGAGGCGCTTACCTGCCGCCGGAGGACTTTGCCGGCAAGTATGTGTTCTTCGGCTATTACGCCCAGGGACTCTTTGATTTCGCCAGCTCCCCAATCAGCTCGGTCTACCCCGGCGTGGGAATGCACATCACCATGCTGGACAATATTTTACAGGGGGATTTTATACGACCCGCTTCCCTGTTATTCGATGTTATATTGATATTTGCCGCCGCCGCCCTGGTAACGGCGCTCGCCATTTTTTCAAACCGTATTCCGGTAGTCGTGGGCGGACTGATAATTGTGGTAATCGTGCTTACCGGCCTCGCCTTTGGGGCCTACCATTTCGGCAGCCTGTGGGTTCCGCTGACCGCACCGCTCGCCGGGGCATTGCTCGCTTTTTTTACCGCCACCCTGTACAACTACGCCACTGAAGGCAGCCAGCGGCGTTTCATCAAGTCCGCATTCAGCCAGTACCTTTCGCCGGTAGTTATTGATCAACTCGTCGCCAATCCGAACCTGCTCAATCTGGGGGGGCAGCGCCGCGAAATCAGCATCTTTTTTTCAGACGTACAGGGCTTCACCACGATCTCCGAAAAATTCAAGGACGATCCGCCCAAGCTGACGGAACTGCTCAACGATTACCTTTCCTTTATGACCGACACGATTCTCGATTCCGGCGGCACTATCGACAAATACGAAGGCGACGCGATCATTGCGTTCTGGAACGCCCCCTTAAGCTACGAGGACCACGCCGTCAGGGCCGTACAGGCCTCGCTGGCATGCCAGCAGCGGCTCGCCGAGCGGCAGGATTTCTTTGAGGAAAAATTCGGCGTGCGCCTCCTGACCCGCATCGGCCTTAACACGGGCTACGCGGTGGTGGGCAACATGGGTTCCAGCAAGCGCTTTGACTACACCATGCTGGGCGACGCGGTGAACCTTGCCGCGCGTCTTGAGGGCCTCAACAAACAATTCGGCACCTACCTTATGTGTACTGAAGAAACATTCAGGCAGGCCGGGGAGACGGCCAAAGCGGGGAGAACCGGCGGCTTTTTCGGCCGCAAGCTGGCCCAGGTCGCGGTAGTCGGGAAAAAAGAAGCCGTCACGGTCTACGAGCCTTTGCCCGAAGCGGCGTTCCACGGGAAAGAGGCCGTTATCCGCCGTTTTGACAAAGCCAGGGACCTGTTCTACGACGGCAGATTCGCCGAAGCCCTCCCCCTTTTCGACTCCCTCGCAAAAGTCGACGGCCCCGCCTCATT
>JAISYA010000086.1 GCA_031270205.1 Treponema sp. | reverse complement strand
TGTGATCCTCCCTCTTGCCGGGTTAACCTTAGGCTGGACTATAAGATGGCTGTACGCCAGATTTCAACTTACGGCATCGGAGCAGAGCGCCGAGCGTATAAAACAGGATGCGATAAAAGAAGCTGAAGCCAAAAAGAAAGAGATACTTCTTGAGGCAAAAGAACAAGTTATCCGTGAACGGAACCAGCAGGAGAGGGAGACTCGGGAACGAAGGGCTGAACTACAGCGGTATGAACGCCGCGTCGTCCAAAAAGAAGAAACTATTGATAAAAAGACCGCGCAGATTGAGCGGACCGCGCAGCAGCTGGCGGACCGGGAAAGGGCCTGTCAGGATCGGGAGGATACCCTTTCCAAAGAAGAGGAACGCTACCGCGCCGAACTGGAGCGGATTTCCGGGCTGAGCGTGGAAGAAGCCAAGGCCCTCATCATCCAGAGCCTGGAGAACGAGGCCAGGCACGACGCCCAGGCGCTGATCAACAAAATTGAGCAGGAAGCGAACCTGTCCGGGGAGAAAAAGGCGCGGAGCATCCTGGTGGCCACTATCCAGCGGCTTGCCACGGAAGTAACCGGCGACGTAACCGTGGCCACGGTGAACCTGCCCAACGACGAGATGAAGGGCAGAATCATCGGGCGGGAAGGCAGGAATATCCGCGCCCTGGAAACGCTCACCGGCGTGGATATCATCATTGACGATACGCCGGAAGCGGTGGTTATTTCCTGCTTTGACCCCGTACGGCGCGAAATCGCCAAGGTGTCGCTGGAACATCTTATCCTGGACGGCCGTATTCATCCGGCGCGTATCGAAGAAGTCGTCACCAAGGTCAGCAAAGAGACCTCCCAGAAGATATTTGAAGAGGGCGAAAAGGTCCTCTTCGATTTGGGGATACACAACATCAAGCAGGACGCGATCCGCGCCCTGGGGCGGCTGTATTTCCGTACCAGTTACGGGCAGAACGTGCTGAACCATTCGCGGGAAGTGGCGAACATTGCCGGCATGCTGGCCGCCGAAATCGGATGCAACCGCGAGCTGACCAAGCGGGCGGCCCTGCTCCACGACATCGGCAAGGGGGTGGAGTCGGACTCCGACCTGAACCACGCGGAAGTGGGCATGGACCTGGCCCGGAAAATGGGTGAAGACCCGCGGATTATCAACGCCATCGGCAGCCACCACAACGACATTGAGCCGACCTGCATTGAGGCGGTGCTGATACAGATTGCCGACGCTATTTCCGCCGCCCGCCCCGGCGCACGCCGCGAAACCCTGGATAATTACATCAAGCGCCTTGAAACGCTCGAAGGTATTGCCATCAGTTTCACCGGCGTGGACAAAGCCTTCGCGATCCAGGCGGGCCGCGAGCTGCGTATCATCGTGAACAACGACGCCGTTACCGAAGATCAGGCGCGGAGACTGGCCAAGGAAATCGCCCAAAAGATCGAAAACGATCTGCGCTATCCGGGCCGCATCAAAGTAACGATTATCCGCGAGACGCGGATTACGGAGTACGCGAGATAGCGGCTTGCCGCGTTTCGCGCGTTGTACGCCCCCCCGGTTGCCTCCGGGCGATTGGGGCGCCCCGCGCGCCGCCGGAGCGGCGCTGCCCCGGCGGCGCGCGGCCCTTATTTGACGGCGCGCGGCCCTTAATTGGCGGCGCGCCGCCCTTAATCGAAGATTTTCTAGAAGCTGAGCGGTTCAGGCCCCCCGGCCGTAAGATGCGGGGGGGCGGCTTCCATTTTTCCGGTTAACCCGTTGCTTTCTCCTGTGTCTTTCCTGAATTCCGGGCGGAACTCCACATGTTCGGCCACGATGGTAACTTTGGAGTGCGCCTTCCCGTCGGAGCCGTCCCAGCGGTCCTGCTTCAGGCGGCCCACCACGCGGACTCCCCGGCCTTTGCGGCCTTTATTGCTGCAGGACTCCGCGAGTTTTGCCCAGGTTTCGATATCAAAGTACGAAACTTCCTTTTCAAACCCCGTATCTTGCTTAAAGAAACGGTTTGAGGCGAGAGTGAAGGTACAGACCGGCGTTCCCTTCGGCGTTGACCGGAGCTGCGGATCGCGTACCAAATTCCCTTCGATCAAAATTGAGTTGAGGTTGTTCATAATTGCCCCCCTCTGAAATGGCGTTCCGGCGGCGCAAAACCGCAGGTCATGAATCTTCAAAAATGAATGGTCATGAATATACCCTATATATGGCGCGGGGATGCGCAGCGCTTTAGTGAATCGCGATACATTGCAAAAAAATCGCGGCGTTTTTTTTATTTGCGTTATCAGCGCGGGCATGGTACACTGCGAGGCAAACAAAACCCCAGGGGGACTCTTGGTAAGCGTCATTTCCGGCGAAAACACCGTACAGATAATCAACGTGCCCGAAGGAGGGCTGCTCGCGGCGCTGCGGTCCGCCGGCGTCTATCTGCCCGCGATCTGCGGCGGGCGGGGTACGTGCGGCAAGTGCCGGATCAGGGTGACGGCCGGCTCCCTGCCGGTGAGCGCCGCGGACGAGGCCTGTTTTTCGCGGGCGGAACTCGACGGAGGCTGGCGGCTTGCCTGCGCGGCCGTTCCCGGCGGGGACATTACGGTGCGGATTCCCGAAAGCGGGGAAAGGCAATTTGCCGCCGTCGACCGCTTTGCGGAGGGCGAAGCGGCGGGAACCCTTTCCGGCGAGGCGTTTGAGCCGCAAAAAAGCCCCCGGAGCTTCGCCGCCCAGCTTGAAGACGCGGGCCTGGCAGGAAGCCCCCCGCGGGGCGGGCAGGGCAGGGGCCTTTCGCTTGCGGAACTGCGCGAAGCGGCAAAACTGGCCGGCCCCGCGCCGGACGGGGGCTTTTGCGTGTACCGGGACCGGGGCGGGATTATCCGCGTCGGCGGCGGCTCCGATTCCCTGTACGCCGTTGCCGTTGACATCGGCACCACTACCCTCGGCTTTGCCCTGCTGGATTTGCGTAGCGGCACAATCGCCGGCCGCTTCTCCGCGGTAAACCGGCAGCGGGAATTCGGCGGGGATGTCATCTCCCGAATTGAGCGGGCCAACGGCGGCGATCTTTTTCCCCTGAGCCGCTGTGTGCGGAAGCAAATCACCGAAGGAATAGCCGCCCTCTGCGGCGAATCGGCGGTGGAGGCGCGGCATGTTTGCAAAATTGCCATTGCGGGCAACACCACCATGCTGCACCTGCTGCTGGGCCTCTCCTGCCAAACGCTGGGAAGGACGCCCTTTACGCCGGTAACCCTGGACACGGTTTTCCTGAACTTCCGGGAAATTGCCGAAAGCGATGTGCCGCTGCCGGCGGCCCCTGCGTGCGAGACGGTAATTTTGCCGGGTATTTCCACCTATGTGGGGGCGGACATTGCCGCGGGGCTGCTCTTTGCGGAACCGCACCAAAGCGGCGCGCCGGCGGCGTTTATGGACATAGGGACCAACGGCGAAATGGCCCTTGCGTACCAGGGCAAAATCCTCTGTACCGCCACCGCGGCGGGTCCCGCTTTTGAAGGGGGGAATATTCTCTGGGGAACCGGCAGCGTGCCGGGGGCGATTTCGCGGGTGTCGTTCAGGGACGGGGTCTTTGAGGCGTCTGCAATCGGGGGCATGCCGCCCATCGGGATTTGCGGCTCCGGCGTGGTGGATACGGTGTACCAGGGGCTTACGCACGGGTACATCCAGCCGTCGGGCAGGTTTACCGAAAAAGTACGGGAAGAGGGGATTGTGCTCGCCAGGACGGGCGACGGGCGGGACATTGTGTTCTGCCAGAAAGACGTGCGGGAATTGCAGCTGGGGAAAAGCGCCATCCGTTCCGGCCTTGACGCCCTCCTCAATTACGCGGGCCTTGCCTATGACGACATACAGGCCCTGTATATCGCGGGCGGTTTCGGGTTTAACCTCAACATGGAAAGCGCCGCCGGGATCGGGCTTATTCCCGAAGCGCTGCTTCCCAAAGTGTCGCTGGTCGGGAACAGCGCCCTGGGCGGAGCGGTCAAGTATCTCCTCAATCCGGAACATGACGAAACGCTCCGCCGGATAATTACGCGGTCGGAGGAATTCAGCCTGCCTGAGGATCGGTATTTCAGCGCCCATTTTATCGACAATGTCACTTTCGAGTAATGGGCGCGGGAAGAAGCGCCGATGGAAGACACAACCTGCATTGTGGCCTGCGAGACCCTGAAACAGGAACTCGATTTGGTTATGCAAAACCGGAACTGTTCCTGGCCGGTGATCCGGATCGACGCGGGAAAGCACGCCCGGCCGGACGAGCTGCGGGTCTCAATTCAGGAAAGCCTGAACCGGCTTCCCCCCGCGCGCACCGTGCTGCTTCTGTTCGGTTTTTGCGGAAACGCCCTGGTGGGCATAGCGGCGGGAACCCATACCCTGATACTGCCCAGAGTCGCCGACTGCATCCCCCTGTTTATCGGCTCGCCGGAGGAGCGGGATTCCTACGGCGCGGGCACCTGCTTTTTTACCGAGGGCTACCTCAATTCCGGCGGGAGCATCGTGTCGGACACCTCCAGGCTTATTGAGCGTTACGGCGAAAAACGGGGGCTTTTCATTTTGAAAAAAATGCTGATGCATTACCGGAGTTTCGCGGTAATCAACACCGGGACTTTTAACGTTGCCGCCGTCCAGGCCAGAGTGGAGAATTTCGCCAAACAGGTGGATATCCCCGTAAAGGTCATCCCCGGCAGCCTGCGGATTATCGACGCCCTGCTTGCGGGCGGCTGGCAAACCGACGCTTTCCTCATTGTCCGGCCCGGCGGAAGCGTCAGTTTTGAGGATTCCCTCATCTCCGGCAGGGCGCGGCAGGGCCTGGATACTGTAACGGACGGCAGCGGGAAACGCCGAATTTGACATGCGGCAAAGCCGCTGTTATTATGGTATACTGTGCGGAGGAGGAGAAAATGAAAAAGTACGAACGGATTCGGGAGATTCTCAATTCCTGTGACAACAGCAGAATGAGGGATGTGAACATCCAGGAAATCGAGATCGACGACCTTGACGCCGATGTAAAGCAGTTCTGCAACGGAAAAAATGTCCGCTGCGAAAAATTCGACAAAAAAGACGGCACTGTGGTCTTTGACATCAGCGTTGACGGGCTAAACCAGCGGGTAACCTACATGGAGATCACGGCGAAAGCCTAGCGGCCTGCTGCGCTTGTGGCAAAAGCCGGGATCTTCTGGTACTGTCCCCGGTTTTCTACGTTTTGGAGACCGGTTACCTCCCCGTGCGGCTTATTATCGGGTGTCTTTTTCGGCAACGGCGTGTTCCCTCAGTT
>JAISYA010000032.1 GCA_031270205.1 Treponema sp. | reverse complement strand
A
The DNA here is from genome assembly GCA_031270205.1 of Treponema sp. Lineage (GTDB taxonomy): Bacteria > Spirochaetota > Spirochaetia > Treponematales > Breznakiellaceae > WQXQ01. Next base: position 3,703 of record JAISYA010000032.1, on the reverse strand, counting down.
ACAAGTTAAGAATTCTTGCTCACAGGCCATCACGGACAGAACGGACAAAACCGATACGATAGGATGTAAGGCGAAAAACTTGCTTCCTCAATTCGTCCGTGCTGTCCGTGGTTATCTTTAATTCGGAATCGCCGGGTAAATCAGCACTTATTCCATCGCCCCCCCCTTGCCTATCACTTATTCCTCATTTTATAATTCCCTATGGCCCGGCTGATAACCAAAACAACGGAAAAAACCGATGGAAAGCTCAAGGAGCCGGAAGTGTACCGGGTGGTTCTCCTTAATGACCACTACACCACGATGGATTTTGTGGTGGAAGTGCTCATGGTGATTTTCCATAAGAGCATTGAGGATGCCAACCGGATTATGCTGGACGTACACCGCAGGGGCAAAGGCGTGGTGGGGGTATATGCCTGGGACATCGCGGCCACGAAGGCCGAGCAGGTACACGCGGCGGCAAGGGAGAACGAATTCCCCCTCCGCTGTATTGTAGAACCGGTGTGATTCGGGGATAATAAAAGTGAGGGTACCATGAAAATTTCCGGCCATGTACAGGCCATAATTAACGCCGCGTATAACGAAGCCAAAGTGCGCAATCACGAATACCTGACGCCTGAGCATATTCTGTATGCGGCCCTGGCCTTTGACGAGGTTCAGGGGGTGCTTGTTTCCTGCGGGGCGAATCTGGACCAGATTAAGCACGGCATGGAAAATTACTTTGAGCAGAAAGTTCCGGTAATCAGCGACATGGCCGAGCCCGCCCAGACCGTTGGTTTCCAGAGCGTCATTGAGCGGGCGCTGCAGCAGAGCCAGTCTTCCCAAAAAGAGATGATCGACGTGGCGGATATTCTCGTGTCCCTGTTTGATGAGGAGCGAAACTACAGCGCCTATTATTTGCGCAAGGCGGGCGTGAAGCGGCTTGAACTGCTGGAAAGCCTTTCCCACGGTTACGAGGAAGGGGTTTTCGGCGGCCGGAAAAACCGCAGCCGGGAAGACCTCCTGAACGAGGCGGAGCGATTCACCGGTGTTTCCGAGGACGGCGAGAGCGGTGAGGCGGGACAGAAAACCAGGGCGGGGAAGAAGAGCGCGCTGGAACGTTACGCCGCCGAACTTACGGCCCTGGCGCGGGAGAACAAGATGGACCCCCTTATCGGCAGGGAGGATGAACTTGAGCGCACGGTGCGGGTGCTCTGCCGCAGGTTGAAAAACAACCCTATCCACGTGGGGGATTCCGGCGTCGGCAAAACGGCCATTACCGAGGGGCTTGCCCAGAGGATAGTGGCGGGCAGGGTACCGCCGATGCTGAGGGACTTCAGTATTTACTCGCTGGACATGGGCGCGCTCGTGGCGGGTACGAAATACCGCGGTGATTTTGAGGAACGGATCAAGCGGGTGGTCGAGGAGATGCTTAAAAAAGAAAAGGCGATTCTTTTTATCGACGAGATACACACGCTGGTAGGGGCGGGGTCGGTTTCAGGGGGCGCGCTGGACGCTTCCAACCTGTTAAAACCCGCCCTTACTTCGGGCAGACTCCGCTGCATCGGCTCCACCACCCACGAGGAATACGGCAAATTTTTTGACAAGGACCGGGCCTTGTCGCGGCGCTTTCAGAAAATCGACATTAACGAACCGTCCCAGGCGGATACCATAGCGATTCTCAAGGGCCTTAAATCCAAGTACGAAAATTTCCACCAGGTACGCTACAGTGACGAGGCGCTGGAAGGGGCGGTGCGCCTTTCCGCGCAGTTTATTACCGAGCGCCGCCTGCCGGACAAGGCGATTGACGTTATTGACGAAGCCGGCGCTTTCGCGCGGATTGAGGCGTACCGGCAAAGCGGTGAAAATCCCGAACGGAAAGAGGGTGAAAGCGTGAATACCCCTGAAGCGGCGGCCGCGGCGGTTTCGGCCGACACTGCCGGGGGCAGGGTCGCGGCATCCGCTACGGTACAGGACGGTTCGATAGAGACAATCGGCATTGGTTTGCCGCTCATTGAGGCCGTCGTTTCCAAAATCGCCCGCATACCGGAACGCTCGGTGGGCGAAACCGAAAAAGACCGGCTCCGCGATCTGGATGAAAAGCTGCGCATGCGGATCTTCGGCCAGGACGACGCGGTGATGGCGGTGGTCAAGGCGGTAAAACGCTCCAGGGCCGGCTTCAGGGCGGAACGCAAGCCGGTGGCGAATTTCCTCTTTGCCGGTCCCACCGGCGTGGGCAAGACGGAACTGGCCCGGCAGTTGGCCGACATTCTGGGCATTGCCCTGTTCCGCTTTGACATGAGCGAGTACCAGGAAAAATACACCGTATCCCGCCTTATCGGTTCGTCGCCGGGCTATGTGGGCTACGAAGACGGCGGCCAGCTTACCGACGCGGTGCGCAAGCAGCCGCACGCGGTGGTGCTGTTGGACGAAATCGAAAAGGCCCATTCGGACGTGTACAACATCATTTTGCAGATAATGGACTACGCCACCCTTACCGACAACCAGGGCCGCAAAGCGGACTTCCGCAACGTTATCCTCATTATGACCAGCAACGCCGGGGCCAGGGAAATCGGCAAGGGCCTTATCGGTTTCGGCGACCGGGTTGTGGACGAGAGCGCCGTGGACAGCGCCGTGGAAAAAATATTCACGCCGGAGTTCCGCAACCGCCTTGACGCGGTGGTCCGCTTTGTCCACCTCTCGCGGGACATCATGGCCTCCATTGTCCGCAAGGAGCTTGCCGCTTTCGCGCTCCAGCTCGCCGAAAAAAACGTGCGCCTTACCGTTACCGACGCCTGTGTAGACCAGCTTGCCGTTGAGGGCTACAGCCGCGAATTCGGCGCGCGCAACGTCGACCGCCTTATCGAAGACCGGATCAAAAGCGTCTTTGTGGACGAGGTGCTCTTCGGCCGCCTGAGTTCCGGCGGCGGCGCGGTGATGGACTACATTGACGGCGAATACCGCCTGCTGACGGCAAACGAAGCAAGCGAAAAGGCCGGCGAACCGCTTCCCGCGGAGGCGCCGGTTTAGGTGGCGATCTTCCGCCCCGGCCCTGACCCGGACTTTCCGTACTTAAGTGAAAACGACCGCTATGCCTTCCCCGTTCCCCGCACGTGCGGGGACGATATTGTCGCCATCGGCGGCAACCTTTCGCCGGGAATGCTCCTTTCCGCCTACGAGCAGGGTATCTTCCCCTGGTATAATCCCGGCGATCCCGTTATCTGGCAGTCCCCCGATCCCCGCTTTTTGATTTACCCGGAGAAGCTCCACGTTTCATCCTCCATGCGCAAGGTCCTGCGCCGCGGCGAATTCGAAATCGCCTTTGACCGGGACTTTGCCGCCGTTATCACAGGCTGCGCGGAGGCGGAGCGGCCCGGCCAGGAGGGAACCTGGATCTCAGGCGACATCATTGACGCCTACACGGAACTGCACCGCCTGGGCTGGGCGCACTCGGCGGAGGCCTATCTCGGCGGGGAACTTGCCGGCGGCTGCTACGGCATATTTCTGGGCGGGGTGTTCGTTGGGGAGTCCATGTTCGCCAGGCGGCCCGACGCCTCCAAAGCGGCCTTCCTCAGTCTGGCGCGTTTTCTCTTTGCCCGGGGAGCGGCCTTCATTGACTGCCAGGTTCCCACGGGCCACCTGCACAGCCTCGGCGCTGAGGCGCTCGGCCGGGAGGCGTTTCTCGCGCTGCTCGCAAAAACCCTCGGCCCCCGCCGTCCCGGAAACA
>JAISYA010000020.1 GCA_031270205.1 Treponema sp. | reverse complement strand
AACGCAGTTTTGCAAGGCTTTAGCCTGAAAAACTGCAAGAGCCTGGTCCAAAACCGTGCCCCCGGCTATGCCGGGAACGTGAGCGCACAGTCAATTAGTTTTGGAACAGGCTCAGGTGACTTTTTATATTTGATATTGCAAAAATGAAATACGCAAAAAAAACAGCGGCCGTAACACTTGTTGTTGCCGTACTGATTTTTCTTTCCGGCTGCGTTTCCTTTGGCACAGGCCGGCGGGAAACCATACCGGTCCGCGGGCAGGAAGGGGAATCAATAAACGGGATTTTCCCCGAAGCGGTATATATAAAAACCCGCACGCAGACTTTTAATACCTACCATTACTATATTTTACAGGACGGCTTAATATGGTACAAAAGCATTGACGGCAAAAAGAAACCGTTTGACTGGACGCTTTTTCAAAAAACAGGGCTTCCCCATAATTTCTGGCGCATCGGTTTTAATAAACCCAAAAAAATCGTGGAAATATCCGCCGACGCCGATGAACTGGTCGCCCTTTCCGACGAGGGCGGTTTTTACCGTTTCTGTTTTGATATTGTAATCGCGCATAACAGCGATGTATGGCTTGACCGGCAGGGCTGGCCGGTTGAAGAACAGCTTTTTCTTGATGAACGGACGGCAAAAAACCGGGCATGGGCGTTTGGAAAACGAAACAGCCATGTTTTGTATTACGAAGACCCTTTCGGCAATCAGCACCATAACGGTACGATGGAAATTGCCACAACCTATATACTTCTTGAGGACGGTCAGGAAATCTGTTATGCCGATACGGGTTTACGCAGCGACTATTCAAGGAATTACATCGGCCCGGAACGGGGGGCCTTCAAAGCCATAGCCTTTTCCGCAAGCGCCTCCACCATGTTTGTGATAAATGACGCGGGCGAAATGTACACCCGCATCGCCGATTTTGACATTGTCGGCTGCGATCCGATGTGGTTTAAGTATACCTATATTCCCTATAAATCGGAACTGCCGGGGACCAATTTTTTGTCCAACCTTACCGAATGGGGCCTGCCCTCAGAAGACTGGAGGGCGCAGCCGCGCGTTCCTCTTGTTGGAAAAGCCGCGCTCACCCGGCATATTACAATACTGCAAAACGGACAGGGAAACGGGGCGCGGGAACTCCGCATCGCCGGCCTTGATGAAGCGGGAGAAACCGGCTACTGGACAAAGGGTATTTTTGACGGCCTTTGGGAATTCAAAAAAGTTCCCCTGTATTTTCCGCCCGACGCTTTTCTGAAAAATACCGAAGGCGCGGGAGAGCGGGGCAAAACGCTTGACGCCGCGTTTCGCGGGTTTTGGTGGAACAACGGTGAGAAAGAAACCGGAACGGAATACGCAATTCCGAACTTTAATATACTGGAAGGCGACTGCGAATTACACATAACGAGGCGGGGTGAAACGCTCCGCCTGACCCTGTACCCGGTAGAACTGTGGACCTATCAGAAACGTAATTTTTTGCCGGGAAGAACCGGAATGCCGAAACTGTTTTTTGTAACGCTCCTGTTTGAAGAAAGCGCCCTTGCGGATTTGTCGGAAGATTTTGCAGGTTTCATCCGTAAAAAATTCGGTAAACAGAACAAGGCGCTTTTCCACTATACGCTGGCGGCGGGCAACAATTTCTTTTTCCTGCAGGACGGCAAAAACGCGGATTCTATCCTTTTTCTTACCGACGGAACCGTAGCGGATAATTTTCCCGAATTTCAAAACGCCTGGTATCTTCCGTATGCCAATGAACTCGCGCGGTATAACGCGCCGGAATTAGGCGTCGAAAATAAAATTTTCACCGCCGCCGGGCTAAGCGCAAAAATCGAGCAAAACAAAAATCTGCGTAAACGGCTTACAGCGGAAATCGGCGATCTGAAACAGCTTCAACTCCTTGCCTTCGGCATCAACCTTAGCTATTTACCCCTGGACGGCATCGCCCGTTTTAGCCTCCTGCGCTTTATTGACATGCCCAAAATCCGTACCATGACCCGCTTCGGCAGGAAAATTGTATTAACAAACAGCGCGTATATCAATCGGCTTTCATCCATGCAAATATGGGTAAACCAAAAACTCGTTGATTTGCTGGACGCGCGGCTCGCCTGCTATAGTGATCTTGCCGGGCAGTTGACCGGTGAAACAGAAACCGTCTCACTCCCCCCCTGGTTCTCGGAGCACATAACGGGCTTTTGGGATATTGCCGGTCTTCCCCACAGCATTGACGGCGCGTTCTTTTCGTCCCATTCAAGCGGGTTGCCGCGCATACCCGCGGTTTTGAACTTTAGCCCGGTTGAAAATAAAACGCAGGCATTCGGCTGGTATCTTGCCGTCGGGGAATCCCCGTCTTTTACGATCTTTATCGATCCGCAAAAAAGCGCGAAAGCCATATACCGGCGCAAAGGCAAAACTCCCGCCGAGCGCCCCGTCAGCATCAGATGCACCCTTTATATCAATCCCGTCATCAAGACCCATTTGGAACAGAATATTATTGAAAAAAGTCTTGCGCCGGTTATCCGCGAGAACCGCAGCGGCATAGACGCGCGGATACTATTTAACGGCGAGGACTTTGAAATACGCGAATACACGGAAGACGGCGGCAACAGGACTATTTTCCGCGGAAAGGCTGTTCCCCCGGCGCCTGCCCTGAGCGCGGCCGAAGGGCCGGAAGTGAAGTGAGCCTGTTCCAAAACTAATTGACTGTGCGCTCACGTTCCCGGCATAGCCGGGGGCACGGTTTTGGGCCAGCCTCAAGCAAGAAAGAAATTAAGCACCGACCAATGCGCTTCGGCGAGTCGCACTTATACATTCTTTAATCGTCCCAATCATTTTTCCTTTCCCAGCAAAGGCTTAAACCGTTTAAGCAGCGCGAACAAAAAAGGCGCGCATATTGAGTTGAGCAGCAATTCCGCCCAGAAAGTCGGCGCGGTAAGGGAATAGGCGGGAACCGCGCCGGAAAAGAGCAGGTGCAGGAGAAAAAGGCCCAGAGCCTTGACCACTGTGGCGGCGGCGCAGAGGACGACAGGGAGAAAAAAATTGAGGAAAAACGTCCCTTTCATAAGACCCGCCAGCGCGCCGACCAGGGTGCGGATAAGGGCGTTAAGCCCAAGGGGGGCGGCGGAGACAAAGTCCAGGATAAGCCCGCTGAAAAAACCGGCTATCTGGCCGGTCATGGCGCCGTTGACGCAGGCGGAATAGACCACAACGCACAGGGCAAGGTCTGGAACCGCCCGGTACAGGGCGATGTAGCGCAGCAGGGTGGATTGCAGTATTGCCGCCACGGCGCTAAATACCACGGTCCACACGATGATTTTAATCATTGTCCGCCTGCGCGCCGTCCACAGACGCCGTTTCCGCCCGCGCTTCGGCCTGACGACTCTCGACCGGCACGGGATCGATCACAAACACATATTCCAGCCTTGAAAAATCAAGCGCCGGCTGGAGTTCCGCTTCCATGGACAACTCGTATTCCCGGTAGTACAGGGCGCTTACCCGCCCGATATTTATTTCCGGCGGATACACCCCCCCAAGCCCGCTTGAAACCACAAGATCCCCTACGGCGATTTCGTCCCTGGCCCCTTTCCTGATAAAGCGCATAAGCAGGGCCGCGTCCGGATCCCCCTGCCCTTCCACTATACCCTCATAGCGGGAGACGGCGAGGCGGGAAGAAATAAAAGAGCTTGCGTCATACAGCGGCATCACGAGACTCTCAAACAGCCCCGCCTTGATAACCTTGCCCGCCAGCACCTGGGCGCCGTCCTGCCAGGCAATCACCGGCATATCGGCGGCCACGCCCGCGTGGGTTCCCTTGTTGATCACCAGGGCGGAAAACAGGTTGTCCGGGTCGCGGCCGATGATCTCCGCCGGAATGTGCCGGTAGCGGATGGTCCGCTCAAAGCCCAACTGCTCCCGCAGGCGAATATTTTCCTGGCTTATCTCGGCGTTGCTCCGCTCAAGTTCTTCGTAGCGGGCCAGGCGCCGCAAAAGCTCCGTGTATTCGCGCCTGAGTTCGCCCAGTTCCCGCGCGGAAAGCACGCTGCGGGAAACCAGGGAAGCAAGTTCGTATACGCCGCCCCGCACGCCTGAAAATACGGAAAGGCCGACATCTTTGAAAATGACGGCAAAACTGCGGGTGGAAAGCAAGAGCAGCGAAAACGAACACAACATGAGGGCCGCGAATACGTACACCGTGGCGGAAAAGCGGGTTTTCGGAAATCTGCCTCGCTCTTGTCCCATAGCGCTATCCGTTCAGACTGCTGTAGACAGTTTTCGAATTGTCAAAGCCTTTCAGGTAGTCAAAATATTTGCCCGCGCCCAGAGCCACGCAGTTCAGCGGCTGCTCGGCGATAAACACCGGCACGCCGATTTCGCTGGAGATGAGCTTGTCAAGGCCCTTGAGCAGGGAACCGCCGCCGGTCATCACGATGCCCCGTTCCCCAATGTCAGCGGCAAGTTCCGGCGGCGTCTGGCCCATGGTGGACTTTATCTCGTCGATGATCTGGACGATGGGGTCTTTCAGGGCTTCCCGCACTTCCATCGAATCGATCTCAAGCCGCCGGGGGAGACCGGTAATGGCGTCCGTCCCCCGCACCTCGACCTTCTCGATGGTTTTATCGGGGGTGGCGTTGCCTATCTCGATTTTCAGCCGCTCCGCCGTCTGCTCGCCTATGATAAGATTGTGAATGCCCCGCACGTGCTTGATGATGGCCTCGTCGAATTCATCGCCGCCGAGGCGGATGGCGTTAGTGACCACCATGCCCCCCAGGGAGACAACGGAAATTTCGGTGGTGCCGCCGCCTATGTCGCAGATCATATGTCCGGCCGGTTCGTTTATGGGAATGTCCGCGCCAATGGCGGCGGCGAGGCTTTCTTCAATAACGTGCACTTCCCTCGCGCCGATCTTGTAGGCGCTTTCCTCCACGGCCCGGCGTTCAACTTCGGTGATGCAGGAGGGGATGCCGATTACCATGCGGGGCTTCACCAGCCGGTAACGGGGAAACACCCGCGAGATAAAGTGGCGGATCATCTTTTCAGTGGCTTCCAGGTCGGCAATGACGCCGTCACGCATGGGCCTTATGGCGATAATGTTCCCCGGCGTTTTCCAGAGCATGCGCTTGGCATCCGCGCCTACGGCGACTACTTTTTTAGTGCCCCGTTCAACGGCCACGACCGAGGGTTCGTTAAGGACAATGCCTTTGTTCCGTATATAAATAAGGGTGTTACAGGTCCCCAAATCCATACCCAAATCAGATGAATTTCTGCCAAACATACTTCCTCCAAAACCTGTAGCGACAGGCCTATATATTAAGACGTTCCCGCGCTTTGGCGTGGGCCGGGTCCGCCCGCAGCGCAAGCCGCCATTCGGAACGGGCTTTTGTCGTATCTCCCCGCAAGGCGTACAGTTCTCCCAAGCGGTAATGAGCTTCGGCGTTACCGCCCGTTTCATCCAGAATGGTCATAAGCTGATTTTCCGCTTCTTCGCTATCCCCCGCTTTCACGGAAATTTCCACCAGGAGGAAACGCGCCGCCAGTACGGTGTTTGAGTCCGAAGACACCTCAATACAGCGCAGCAGGTAGGCCCGCGCCGCGTCCAGTTTCTCAAGGGCCAGATAGGAGCGGGCGATTGAAAGGAGCAGGGTATCGGAAGGCGCGCTCCCGGAGACCGGCTCCAGGGCCAGGGAAAATGCCGCCACGCTGTTCCGGTAATCTCCGACGGCGGCGTAGGCAAGCCCCAGGTATTCGGGAATGTCCGCTGCGTCATAGGAAAGGCTCCGCGCCTTTTCCAGGTATTGGACGGCGAGGTCCGCGTAGGCGTCTCCCTTGTAGGTGTAGGCCTTGCCCAGCACATAGTACACCCGCCCGTCTTTGGCGGCGTTTTCCAGCAGCATGGCCTTCCGCAGGGAGCGGATACACTCATCGATAAAAACGCCGGTATCATGGGCGTTAATCTGCGAAATTCCCAGTTGGTATGCGGCAAAGCCATGGATGGTCAGCAGAAAATAGTCCATAGGCTGAGAGGAAAGGGCTTTCCCGCTCGTGTTGAAAACCTGCTCAATTTCGCCGGCCTCCCAAAGCCGCAGCAATTCGCTCCGCTCGCCTTCGTTCCGGTTTTTAAGCCGCAGGATAAAGGGAACAGGCATGATGACAAGAAACGCCGCGGCAATAATCATCGCCACGGTATGGAAGGTTTTAATCCGCTGTATATGTAATCCGTAACCGGATCGGGTCTTATTATTGGCCATATCACGCTACTCAATATGTATACTACGAATAGCCCGGAAGGTCAATGAGTGATTGATGAAAAAACGGATACGGCGCCGCCAAGCGCCGTATCCGCCAGGAGGGGAAAAGGAGAGGGGTTATGGGATAACAACCCATTTAAGGTTATGTTTCTCGACCTTTATGGAAGTGCTTTGGCCGGAAGTCTTGACTTCATGCTTCCGGTAGAGGATGTTCCAACCTTTTACCAGCGATATGTTAAGTTTGCTTGGCTGGCCCAAATCAAACGTACTACTCTTGGTCCCGGTGATTTTGACAGCTTTTGAAAGATACAGGTAGGTGACGTACTCGGACTTAATAGCAGTGTCACTCACAGACGTATTATAAGGTTCCAATGTGGCGCCTTTCGCAGGCAGCAGATTCAAAACGGCGTACGTTGCGTCGGCGGGGGCAATCGTTATATCAGTATACAATACGCCATCCAACAAAACGTTAACCGCCGCCTCATTAAACGGGAGGGTCAGTGCGGCATTGGCAAGGGGTTCAACCGAGAATTCCAATTTCCCTTTGTCAATTTCCCCTGTTCCGTCAGGGGCTCCGGCAACGGCGCCGTCATAAGCCGTAGCGGCATTGGTATATGTAGTTCCGTTCAACGTATACACCGTGCCTTTCAGGGTCAGCGTTTTCTCTCCGATTTTGCCGCTGGGCGGACTGTCGTCGGCCTCGGTGGGGCAGCCAGCCAGAACCAGGATAAGCGCCGTAAGCGCGCCGACCACGCCGAATAATGTTTTCTTTTTCATTTTTCGCTCCTTTGCCTATAATATCCTATACCGGGGATAAACCCGTCGGTTATTCTCTCCCGCAGGGAAAACCCTATTTCGGGATCATCTATATTATAGCGCGCGCCGGTTGAAAAAGCAATAACTTTTTT
>JAISYA010000224.1 GCA_031270205.1 Treponema sp. | reverse complement strand
CAAGCAACTTCGATGAGCGTCCGTAAGGGCGGCTCAGTATCACGCAGGCGATATGGGCCTATCGGCGCCCGCCCTCGCGGTTATGACGCGGCGTCCGCGGCGCGGCGGCGGTTCAGCGGGTTTGCGCGGGAGCAAACCAGTCCTGGGGCCGGTTGGTGATGATTCCCGCGCAGCCTGAACGGACGAGCGTTTCGGCAAGCTCCCGCTTGTCCACGGTCCAGGGGACGAGGGGCCGCCGTTCCAGCGCCGAGAAAAAGCGCGTAACGGGATTGACGAGGCTGTGTACGGGTTTGAGGTAATCGCAGTCCGCGATGAGCCGGCCGAAGCCCCGGCGCAGCGGCAGGGGGAGTTCCCGGTCAACGGAATAGATAACCGCCGCGGGAACGCCGGCGCGGCAGCCGCCTGCCCGCCACGCCTTTTTGAAGGCCAGGAGGCAGAAGGGGTTAAACGAGGAAACGGTTATCGCCCCGGCGACGCGGGAGCCCAGAGACGCGAGTTTTTCGGCCAGCAGCGGCGGCAGGGGATCGTCCGTTGTTTTGCGGGATTTAAGCTCTATGTCGATGTAGAGGCCGGGGCAGAATTCTTCGAGGACTTCTTCCAGCAAGGGGGGACGTTCACGGGAAAATTCCGGGCCGAAAAACGAGCCCACGTCAACGCGGGCTATTTCCGCGTAGCGTAACGTTTCCAGCGTTTTGCCGCCGCCTTCCCGCGGGGCGGTACGTGCAAAGGTGTCGTCGTGGGCCACGGCGAGCCTGCCGTCCGCCGTGGCGTGGACGTCCAGTTCTATCCCCGGAGAGCCGGTTTCGCGGGCTTTGCTAAAGGCGGCAAATGTATTTTCCGGCGCGAGCGAAGAACAGCCCCGGTGGGCAAAAATCAGCGGCCGCGGCCGTTCCGGCAGTAAGGGAACGCGGCTCACCAGGCATCTCCGTCCCGCCGCGTAACAGGGGCAATCATGGCGCTTACAGTCTAGCGATTTTGGGGAAATTTAGCCACGATGCCCCGGCTTGCCCGTCAGCGTCGTATATGCGGCGCGGTTTTTATGGTACACTACGGTATGGAAAAATTCGCCGATGAAGCAGTGATTGAGGTTTCTTCCGGTTCCGGCGGGAACGGCTGCGTGGCCTTCCGGCGGGAGAAGTATGTGCCCAGGGGCGGCCCTTCAGGCGGGGACGGGGGCAGGGGAGGGGACGTAGTGTTTACGATACGCCGCAACCTGCGCACCCTCTCCCACCTGCGCTACAGGCGCGTTTTTAGGGCTGAAAACGGCCGGGACGGCGAAGGCGGCGGCCGCTGCGGCAAAAACGGAGGGCCCGTGATCATCCCCCTGCCGCCCGGCGCCCTTATCCGCGACGCCGAAACCGGAACGCTGATTCGGGATTTTAGCGGCGCCGGGGAGGATTTTGTGTTCCTCAAGGGGGGGAACGGCGGCTGGGGGAATATTCACTTCAAATCCGCGGTGAATCAGGCGCCCCGCAAGGCCCTGCCGGGCAAGAGCGGCAGGACGGCGCTGCTTACCGTGGAACTGCAAATCATGGCGGACATCGGCCTGGTGGGCTTCCCCAACGCGGGGAAATCGAGCCTCCTTGACCGCTTCACCAACGCCCGCCCGAAAATCGCCCCGTATCCCTTTACCACGAAAATTCCCAACCTGGGAGTGCTCACCGCGGGGGCCGCCCGTGACGAAGCGGGCGGCAGGGACATCATTCTCGCGGACATTCCCGGCCTGATTGAGGGCGCTTCGGCAGGGGCGGGACTTGGTATCCGCTTTCTCAAACATATATCCCGTACCGCGGCCCTGGCTTTCCTCATCGATCTTTCCGGTGATAATTATCTGGAGGCGTTTGACGTGCTGCTGGGGGAACTTGAGGCTTTTTCCCCGGCGCTGCCTAAAAAAAAGCGGCTCCTCCTGGGCACGAAAACCGATTTATCCGAAACACGGGGGCGGCTCGCCGAACTTGCCGCCAAGTACCCCGCCGAGCGGGTCCGCGGTATTTCGGTTTTTTCAGGCGAGGGCATTATGGAATTGGCGGAGGAGATCCTCCGCCTGACCGAAGCCGCTGAAAAAGAAGCCCCCCTTACGGCCTCCCCCGTATCTTCTTTGCCTTGAGCAGACTGGAAATAGCCGTCATAGAGGCGGCGGCGGGGAAAGAAACCCTGTACTCTTTTGCCGGGAATGTGAGCGCGCCGTCAATTGGTTTTGGAGCAGCCTCAATTTACGCCGGGTTTTCCGTCTATCCGGCAAGCTCTTCCGCCGCGCGGTAAATGAGCGCGTACACCTCGTCAATACACTCGTCGTCAAGACCGGAGAAAGCGACCCGCAGGGTACGCCCGTCTATCGCGATAGTTCCCACCCCGTAAGTGTGCAGCAATTTGTGCCGGAGAGATTCCGCGTCAACGTTTTTGCACCTGAAGCTCATGAAGTAGCCGGAATTAAACGGCATGGGCTCAAGTACTTGGTGATCTTTTTTCGCGTCTACCAGGGCGCGTACTTTTTTATAGCGGCCTTCTATAATGGCGCGGTAGGCGGCCTTTTCCGCCCGCAGCGTGTCCGCGTCGGAGGAGTACATTTTTTGCAGCAAGTTTTGTACTACCGTGGACGAACACGAAATGGTGGAGCGTATCACCGCCATTGTCTTTTTGATAAGCGCGTCGTAATGCGCGCCGGACAGGCCCCTGCCCGCGAACGTAACAAAGGCGCAGCGTAGCCCCCACGCAAAATCTTCCTTGGTGGCGCCGTCGATTTTCACGGCAAACACATTTTCATGCATATCCGCCAGATACGCGAACAGCGAATTTTCCTCGATGTCTTCCTCAAAACGGAGGCCGAAGTAGGCGTCGTCGCAAATCACCAAAACCCTGGCGCCCGTTTCGGCAACGCCGCGTATCATGGCGCACATTTCTTTCGCTTCCCGCACGGTGGGCGAATACCCCGTCGGGTTTTGGGGGAAATTCAAAATAATGCGGACAAAGCCCGTTTGCCGCGCCTCGCCGCTCACGGCTTCCCGCAGCGCGCCCAGATCAATCCCGCTTTTGTTAAACATATCCACCAGGCGCAAATCGGCGCCCCGCCGCGCCTCGGCGATCAGCGCATAGTTGTCCCACGAGGGATTCGCCGCAAGGAGGGTATCCCCCTCGTCCAGAAACAGATCGCACACGGCGCTGATACCCGCCGTCAGGCCGCTTACGACCACCGGCTGCGAACAGGCGGCGTCCCCCAGCGCGGGATTCTTGCGCCGCAATTCGCCCGCCCACCATTCCCGCAGGGCGGGAATACCCGCGGTCGGCGCGTAAGAGACGATTTCGCCGGCGCTCAGGCCCGGCGCCTGTTTTTGCAGCGGCGATAAAATCAGCGGCGTTTTGTGCCGGACGGCGATACCGAGCGTGCCGTTGGCGACCGTACTGAACTGCTTCGCCTCGGCCCCCTGCGCGATGATACCCCTGGGAAAATACAGTTTTTTACCCATAGCGGAAAGCAGCGCGCCGGGCGTCATGCCCCGCAAAGCCTCGTTCAATTCCCGCGCCAATACATGTTCCATAATTTGTTTCCTCCGGCTCAAGCAGGATAAAAACCACGGACCAGTGGTCCGTGGTTAAAAATTCCTATGCGTTCATCCTGGGTTCGACCTGCTGTTCAGGACGGAACACTATTTCCACTTTGCCGTGTCCAGCTCTTTCATCTTTGACGCCACTATGGTGGTGCAGGCAAGATCGCCGGTCACATTGAGCGCGGTGCGGCCCATGTCAAGAAGGGCGTCAATACCCAGAATCATCGCGTACGCGCCGGCCACGACGCTGCCCGCCGTAACGGGAAGCCCCACCGAGTCGAGGACGAGGAGCAGCATGATGGCTCCCGCGCCCGGAACTCCCGCGGTGCCGATGCTGGCCAGCGTAGCGGTAACCACGATTATGCCCATTTGGGAGATGCTGAAGCCGTGCCCCCAGACGGAAAGCGCGATAAAGGTGGCGCAGACGCCCTGGTAGATAGCCGTACCGTCCATGTTAATAGTGGCGCCGAGCGGCAGGGAGAACGAATAAATGTCCTTGTGGACGCCGAGATTCTCCGCCGATTCCATGGTCACCGGCAGCGTACCGTTGGAACTGCGGGTAACGAAGGCGGTAATGAACGGGTCCTTGGCGTCGCGGAAGAAGCGTTTGATGGGCAGCCTGGCGTAGAATTTGACCAGGCCTCCGTACACGATGATTACATGCAGCGCGTAGCCGATAAAACAGGCCGCCGTTACAATACCCAGGCTGCCCACTACCTTGGGGCCGTTGGTGGCAAAGACCACGGCAACCAGGGAAAGGACGCCGATGGGGGCGTACTGCATAATCCCCTTGATGATGAGCATCATTACCTCGGCGACGCCGTCAAAGAAATGGTACAGCACGCCGGCGATTTTCTCTTTGCGCTCGTCGCCTGAGATCCGCAGGTAGGATATGGCGATGCCGATGAGCAGCGCCGCGAAGATCACCGCCAGCACCGTCTCGTTGACAATGGCCTGCATAACGCTCGTGGGAACGATGGCAAGCAACGTCGCCGATAGTTTAGGCGCCGTAACGTCTCTGGCGGCGGCGTCCGCTACATTGGCAAGCTCGGCGGAAGGATGGAAAATCACCCCCATCGCCAGGCCGATGACAACCGCGACCGCCGATGTCAGCAGGTAAAAGATAATGATGCGGATGCCCACCTTGCCGAGGTTGGCCGGGCTTACCGACGATGCCCCGACAATCAGCGTGGACACAATGATCGGCATCATAATCATCTTGAGCAGACGCACAAAGAGATCGCCGAACGGCGTAATCCACAGTATTTTTTCCTTGAACACCAGCCCCAGGATAATACCCAGCACCAGCCCGATGAGTATCCGGTACAGCAGGTTAAAGTCGAAATACCAACTGTACCATTTCTTCGCGGAACTTCTCTCGCTCATGTCAACCTCCTAACGGAAAATAAATTTGTACCGGGTTTTTTAACGCGGAACCGCGCTTTTACCCCTGACAATTAATACTAAGGGCAAAAAACACCGGTGTCAAGGTAAAATACAATGTAAAATACAGGTAAAATACGCTATGTTAAAATACGGATAAACGCAGGTAAAATCCGGAAAGTGAAACCGGACCGGATCTCCGCGTAAATGCTTTTGCCCCGGGAACTCAGGGAAGCAGTTTTTCCGGGGCGCTGAGGCGGATTAACCTGCGGGCGGCAAGCAGCGCGGGATTAAGCAGGGGGAGGGGGGAATCCGAAGGGCTTATCGCCAGCGGAAGTTCCGTACAGCCGAGAATAAGCGCCTGCGACCCCTGTCCGGCAAGGCGGGTAATCGCGTCCCGCAAAATAGTTTTTGCCTTCTCCGTTACCGGATCCGAATGCGCTTTAATGCCGAAGTCCTCGCTGTATATCGCCGCGTGAATGCTTTCCCGCGCGTCCGCGTCCGGCTCAATAAGAACGAAGCCCGCTTCCTCCGTAAAATATTCGTGATACACCCGGCTTTGGTAAGTGCCCACAGTCGCCAAAAGCCCCGCGCGTGTTACGCCGGTTTCCCGCGCGCAGGCGGCGCATGTTTCAAGCATATTGACAATGCTGACGCCGGGAAGCGAATCCCGTACCAGCGCGCGAAACAGGGTAAATATATGATCGGCGTGCGCGGTATTGCAGGCGACGCTTATATACCGCGCCCCCGCGCGGTACAGGCGTTTTGCGCATTCAAACATACCGTAGGCCGGGTTTTCATAGCCGGGCTTTCCCTCGTTCAGCAGAAATTCCGTCCGGTCGGGGATTAATGCGGGGCATGAAATCAAGACGCTGTCAAGATGATCCTGATCCTTTACGGCGCGGGTATTGGCGAACATATACCTCATAAAATCAAGGCCCGCGGAGGGGCCGACTCCGCCGATAATACCGATAAGCGGTCTCTCCATTTCCATGATATTCTTTGATTATACCCACAAAAGCCCAAACCGGCAAGCAAAAGAGGACTGTTCCGCGGGAACTATGCCTTGAATAATAGCAGAAATTGCAATACCATGCGCGCAAGGGGGAAGTCATGAAAATCGTAGTCTTGTTTATTTTGTACATTGCGGCGGCGGTTCATGTAACGGCGGAAATGCCGCAGAGCGGGGAATGGTATTTTGAAGTTATCGGAACCAGTGATACCATCAATGTCACCATAAACGGCGCCGAGTGGTCTTTTGACATGGGTACCGGTGTAACCGCCAAACAAAATGTCATGGTTGACCGTAATAAAAAAACCATAATTATACCCATGTTTACCGTTCTAGCGGATTATTTTGTGTATAATGATACGGAAAACGCGGTTGATTTTTATGCCGGGGGAAATTTCAATTTTAATTTCTATGATATCATGGCAGAATCAATGGAAGAACTGAAGAATTATAATAGTGTTTCCAATGATTTTGTAGTGGTGGTTTTGGAAGAATTAAAAAATGCTTTTTTGAAAGCTCCGATACTGCGCTTAAGGAAATATAATTAATTGAGGCTGGCGGTTTTAGGCGGCAGTTTTAATCCGGTGCATCTGGGGCATCTCTTTTTGGCGGACGCGGTGCTTTCGGCCCTGCGTTATGACCGGGTGGCGCTGATCCCCGCGTACCGGTCCCCCTTCAAACTTACCGCCGCCAATATGGAAAGCAGCGCCCGTGACCGCCTGGAGCTGCTGGCGGCCTCGATCACCGGTGATCCCCGCCTGACCGTTGACGACTGCGAAATCCGGCGGGAGGGGGTTTCCTACACCGCGGACACGCTGGAAAGCGTTATCCGGCGTTACATGCCCGATGGGAAGCCAGGCCTCATTATCGGCGATGACCTGGCCGCGGGTTTTCTCCAGTGGCACAAAAGCGATGAGATTCTGGATCGCGCCGATATTATCGTCGCCCGCCGCCTCGCTTCCGCCGAGGTATCCTGCCCGTTTCCGCACAGGCGGATCACCAACGAGATGATGGAAATATCCTCCGCCATGGTCCGAAAACGGATAGAAAGCGCCGGCGCGTGGCGCTACCTCGTACCCCAGGCGGCGCGGACCATTATTGAGGACCGGCGTTTGTACGGCTTTTCGGAGGAAGCCCCGCCGGCCGCCGATTCCTCCGGCGCCGGTCCCGCCCGGAAAACCATTGTCCACGTGGAGGAAGCCGCGCGGGAAAGTCTCTCCATTGAGCGTTTTCTCCATTCCCGTAACACCGCCCTCCTGGCCTGGGATCTCTGCCGCCGCTTTGGCCTTGACCCGGCCCTGGGCTACCTCGCGGGAATTGCCCACGACCTCGGCAAAAGCCTGGATGAAGAAACCCTGCTTGCGATGGCAAAGTCCGACGGCAGGGCCGTATCAAAACTGGAAAAGAAAAAGCCCGCCCTGCTCCACGGCAGGGCGGCGGCGATCTTGCTCAAGGAGCGCTTCGGCATACATAATAGGGATGTGCTTGAGGCGGTGGCGCTCCATACCGAAGGCGCCGCCGGCATGGGGCCGCTGGCAAAAGTGGTGTATATCGCCGATAAGGTGGAGGTGTCGCGGGAAAAAGTTGATCCCGCCCTTAGAAAGATGTGTTACGCGAATGAGGACCTGGACCGGATACTGTTCGCGGCGCTGAACCAAACCGTTTCCTGGCTGCGTTCCAAAAAACTGGAACTGTCGGAGGAAACCTTTCGTCTGCTGGAAAAAATGAAGGAACCGGTCCCAAAATCCTGAAGGTGAGCTGTTGAAAAGAAAAAACAAAAACCCCAGCGTGTTTTTGCTTGCCGCGATTGTACTGCTCCTGGCGGCGGGGATATTCGCCGCGGTCTATACATTGCGCGGCGATCCGGTGGGGGAAGCCCTTTCCGGCGACCGGGTGCTCAACGTGCTTTTTGTCATCGAACAGAATCAAAAACCACTCGGCGCCTATGTGCTGATGTACTACCCGGCAACCGGACGGGCCGCGATCTTTGACATTCCCGGAGAATTGGGACTGTTGATCACCAGGATCAACCGGGTGGATCGTATAGACGCGGTGTACAGTCCGGGCAGGATTTCGGGATTTGAAAGCGAGATCGAGGGCCTTTTGGGAATAGACATCAGTTTTTCCATAGTCCTTACCATGGAAAATCTCGGTAAAGTCGTAGATCTGCTGGAAGGGGTAGAACTGTTCATTCCCTCACCGGTGGATATCCGCGGCGACGAGACTGTACTGTTCCCCTCCGGCGTGACCCGCCTGGACGGAGACAAGGCCGCCATGTACGTGCGCTACGAGGTCCCCGAAGAAGGCCGGGACTCGGCGGTATTCCGGCGGCAGCGTTTCTTTCTGGGACTCTTAAAGCGCCAGGGGGAGATGAACGAAGTATTGAAGAATCCCGCGGCGGCAAAGCTGTACCAGTCGTTCCTTAATACCGGGATGAGCCGGCGGGAGCGAATCCGCCTGTTTGACGAATTCGCCCGTATAGACACGGACCGTACCAATATCCAGTCCGTGGGGGGGAATCCGCGGGAACTGTCGGGCCAGACGCTGCTTATCCCCTTCTACGACGGAAGCCTTGTAAAGGAAATTGTGCGCCAGACACTGGGCGCGCTGACCCGGCAGACATCAGGTTCCTCCGGCGAGCGGGTCTTTACCGTTGAGGTGCTGAACGGGACCGCGGTGAACGGCCTGGCGGGAAGGACCGCGGAGCTGCTGCGGGGGTTCGGCTACGACGTGATTTCCATCGGCAACGCGGATCATGCCGATTATGAAAAGACCGAAATCATAGACCGCTCCGGCCAGGAGGATATAGCGGAGACGTTCGCCGAAATAATCCGCTGCGAAAACATACACGTTGAGAGCATCGTAGAGGAAATTCCCCAGGGGGATATTACGATACAGGATTTTGAATACCGGTCAGATTTTACGCTGATCATCGGAAGGGATTTTGATGGAAGATATGTCAGAAGAAACTAACGCTCCCGCCGGCGGGGACGCCGCCCTGGCTCTGGGAGAACTGCTGCGGGAACATAAAGGCGCCGACGTGACGATCCTCGATCTGCGGGAAATGAACACCTGGACCGATTTTTTCGTCATCGCCACCGCCTCAAGCAACACCCACCTGCAGGGGCTGGATCGGCACGTCACGGACTTTTGCGGAGAGCGGGGATTGGACATACTCAGACGCTCCCGAAAGCCGGATTCGGGAGACGATCAATGGCGGATAATTGACCTCGGATCAATCGTCGTACATTTGATGAGCGGGCAGACCCGGTCTTTTTACGAGCTTGAGCGGCTGTATTCATCAGCCGCCGGAATCACTCACTCGTCAAAATCGTCGAAGTCCTCGTCTTCTTCGTCATAGTCAAAGTCGTCTTCATCGTCCTCATCGTAATCATCATCGTCGTCGTCATCGTCGAATTCATCGGTTCCAAAGTCATCGTCTTCGAAATCTTCGTCGTCGTCGAAGCTGTCTTTGTTGTCAATGTCTTCATCATCGTCGTCATCGTCGGCAAACATCAAAAACGGCAACGCGCCGGCGGCCTCCGCCGGGACGGTCTCAAAATTGTCCAAAGGCATCAATGCCGGCGTTTCCGCCGGAAAAAAAACCTTCCCGGAATCCGTCCGATAATTCATGGCTTCATGCAGAAACATAGTTTTCTCCCTATGTGAAACATAAGGGAGAATTTACAGAATTGTCAACAGATTTTTTGCCTATCCCGCGCTTTTTTTTCAAAATCGTGTTAGGCTTAAAACATGGCGAATTTGACAATTCAAGCCCCGGCCAAAGTAAATCTGCACTTGCGGGTGAAAGAGCGGCGGCCCGACGGTTTTCATAATCTGGAGAGTATTTTCGCGGCCCTCGCGTTTGGAGACACTCTTCATTTTGAGCATCTTGATGAGGACGGGGCGCTGGAAACGCGCATGGAGGGGCCGTTTTCGGGAAAAGCGGAGATTCCCCCGGAGAAAAACATCGTATCCAGGGCCGTTTCCCTGTTCAGAAGCAAGACCGGCTATGCGCGGGGGCTTGGTGTGCGCGTTGACAAGCGGATTCCCCTGGGCGGGGGCCTGGGCGGGGGATCTTCCAACGCCGCTTCCACCCTTATAGCGCTCGACACGCTGTACAAGGCCGGCGGCGGCTCTCTTGACGGTGATTCCCTGGCCGAAATGGCTGCCTTGCTGGGCAGCGACGTGCCTTTTTTCCTTGGGGAGACCGGCGTTTCCTATGTAAGCGGCCGCGGCGAGCGCCTTTTATCATTGAAAGCCCCGGAAAACCTCTTTTTGGTGCTGGTAAACCCCGGTTTTCCCAGCGAAACACCCCGGGCTTTCCGGCTGCTGGATGAATTCCGTGAAAAAAATGGCGAAAACGCCCCCGACAGACACGCGGATATACCCAATTCAGGCGGAAACTTTCCAGACCCTTCTGAACTTTGCGAAAAACTGTACGCTGCCCCCCGCGACTGGCCCTTTCAAAACGATTTTTTGCCGGTTTTTTTGGATGACGCGGAGGGAGGGGCGGCCTACCGGCAGATGCTTAACGGCCTGCGCGGCCTGGGGGCGGATTTCGCGGGACTTTCCGGCGCCGGTTCCACCTGCTTCGGCGTTTTCAGCGGCTGGGAAAAGGCCGAAAAGGCCGAAAAATCTTTATTAAAAACCTGGAATTGCGTAAAAACAACATTTTTACTTGCGCATAGAGCAATTCCGGAGTACAATAATAATACTGAAAAGGGCCGTCATAGAAAGGAGAGGCGTCATGGAGATAACAGATATCAGGGTCCGTAAAGTTCCCGGTGAAGGCAAGCTGAGAGCCTATGTAACGATTACATTCGATGACTGCTTTGTGGTACACAACGTAAAAATAATCGAGGGTAAAAGCGGGGTTTTCATAGCCATGCCGAGCCGCAAAACCAGAGTGGGAGTGTACAAGGATGTAGCCCACCCCATCCAGCCGGAATTTCGCGCGGAACTTCAGAAAAGAATACTGGAGAAGTACGAATCCGGCGAGGCGGATGATCTTTCGATGGAGATTTAACCCGACCTGGTCCGGCTTTCACTATATTGCTATTGTTCCCGTTTGTATGCTATGATGTTCCAACGATGGGACGTCGGCAAGCGGTAAGCCACCGGTCTTTGGAGCCGGTATTCACAGGTTCGAATCCTGTCGTCCCAGTAGGGTTTTATCCCGATAGAACGTGAGCCGCGCCGGTATCAGGCGGGTTGAATATCCCTTCCGCATTGGTTTACCATGGCGCGGTATTTTTTGAATGAGGTGTATATGAGTCAGGTTGTGTTATCCGCTAAAAATCGTCAAAGTACCGGTTCCGCCGAATCGCGCAAGCTCCGGCGGAGCGGTCGTATTCCGGCGGTGCTCTACGGGAGGTCGGGCCAGGCAATCGCCCTTGACCTTGACGCCCAGGAATTTACGCAGAGGGCAAGAAATATTTCCGAAAGTACCATTGTAAAGGTCGAGGCGGAAGGAAAGCCCTACGACGCCTTTGTGAAAGCTACCCAGCGCAGTATCCTAGACGGCAATATCCTCCACGTTGATTTTTACGAGGTTGAAAGCGGCGTGGTCCTGCGGGCCAGGGTTTCCCTCCACTTGAGCGGGAATCCTGTCGGTGTCCGGGAGGGCGGCATTCTTGAGAATCCCCTCCACGAAATTGAGGTTGAGTGTCTGCCCAAAGATCTGCCGGAACGCATTGAGGTGGATATTTCCGGCCTCAAGGTTAACCAGTCCATCCATGTGCGGGACATTCCCCTGGACGGGGGCGTGAAGCTCATTTCAGGCGCGGATCAGGTTGTGGCGCTGGTGAAGTTCGCCAAGGCCGAAGCCGCGCCCGCCGCCGAAGCGGAAGCCGCCGCGGCGGCCGCGCCCGCTGCGGGAGCCGCCCCTGCGGCGGCCGTGCCCGCTGCCGGGGAGAAAAAGGCATAACGTTTTTTGAGTCCGCCGTTGCCGCGGCTTTAGAGGGCTGTGCCGCGGGGACGGTGTGTCTTGCGGCCGTGTCGGGCGGCGCGGATTCAGCGGCCATGCTTGCGGCGCTGGCCGCCCTTGGCAGCGCGCCGGGGGCGGCTTTCACGCTGCGCTGTCTGCATGTGGAACACGGGATTAGGCCGCCTGGGGAAAGCCGGGGGGACGCCGCTTTTGTGCGGGAACTCTGTGCGAAACTTGCCATACCCTGTAAAATGGTGTCCGTAGCGCCGGGAAAAATTGCCGCCACGGCCAAACGCCGGGGCACGGGCATAGAGGCCGCCGCGCGGCTGTACCGTCACGGGGCGCTGCTTAAGGAGGCCCGCGTGATTGAAGCGGAAAGCGCCGCGCCTGTCCGCATACTTATCGCCCACACAAGGGACGACGCGCTTGAAACCGCGCTGATGCGGGTCCTTCGGGGGGCGGGGCCGGCGGGCCTCGCGGCGATGCCCGTAAGGCGGGGCCGGATTCTGCGGCCCCTTTTGGCGCTGGGCCGCGCCGACGTGCTCCGCTACCTGGGCGAAAAAAACATCCCCTGGCGGGAAGATTCCACCAATGCCGACACCCGTTTTCTCCGCAGCCGGATACGCCGCCGCCTTATCCCGTTTTTGGACGAATGTTTTCCGCGCTGGCAGAAGGGCCTTGCGGCCCTGGCAGAAACCCAGGCGCTCGCCGCCGCCTTCATCGACGGGGAAACCGGCCGCGTAAACTGGACCGCCGCGGGAAGCCGTACCCTCAGGACGGACGCGGAAAACTTTTTCGCCCAGGCCGCCATTGTCCGCGAGGAGGCCCTGTTTCGGGGTATAGACCGGCTCCTGGCCGGTACATTCCCCGTGCCGGTAAAACGCGCGGGGATCAGGCGTTTTTGCGGGGGGCTTGCCAAAGCCGCCGATTTGGGTCCGGTTTGGGTCCGGCGGGAAGAAGGCAGGGTAGTGGTTTCACTGAAAAAAAACAGGGCCGCTGAAAGCGGTTTTTCGCTGTTGATTAAAGCGCCGGGTTTATATACTCTTAGAAAGACAGCTATTGTGGTAAAGCCGTGTTCCGAAAAAGCGGCTGAAATTACCGGGGGATTTTACGCCCTGCCGCCCCTGGTCCTGCGGCGGAATTGCGGGGGCGATTGTATCGGCGGCAAACGCGCTCCGCCTGAATGGGGCCGGCGGGTTTTAAGCGCCGTTGACCGGCTGGGAACGGCCGCCTTCATCGGCCCTGGGGGAACGCTGCTTTGCAGGGAAGCTCCGCAAGATGCGGAGGGTGGAAAATGCTGTGTGGTAACGGTTCGGCGGGGGCGTTGCGGGGGCGGGAGTCCCTCATGAATTTTTATAGTGTGAATAATAATGTCAATAACAATATGAGGGATATGGATGTTTAACAATAATGACAAGCCGCCTGAACGGGGGCCGCGTCCGTCTTTGCAGGGCAGAAGGCCGAACGGCTTTGCGCTTGTTTTTTTCCTCGTGGCCGCGGGACTCTTCGCCGCGTATTTTTTCAGGGGGGAATCTACCCCGATACGGGAGATACGGTATTCCGATTTTACCCGTTTCCTTGGGCAGAACCAGATTGAATCCGTTACGATTCATGACAACAATACGCTGGATATTTTCCTGAGAAGTTCCTCCGGCCAGGAATCATCGGCAAGGCTTAAAACCCGCATTCCCTATAATGATCCCAATCTGCTCACCTCCCTGCTTGAGAAGGACGTCAATATATCAGGCGCGGCGGCGACTCCGAGTCCCTGGCGCGTTGTCCTGGAATTGCTGCCCTGGTTTATCGGCTTCGGCTTTATCTGGTTCATGTTCAGGAACATGCAGGGCGGGGGGAACAAAACGTTCCAGTTCGGCAAAAGCAGGGCCAAGCGCTATCAGGAAGAAGGGAAGAAGGTGAGTTTTGCCGATGTGGCGGGACAGAAGGACGCCAAATTTGAGCTTGAGGAAGTGGTGGCTTTTTTAAGAAACCCGCAGAAGTTTACCAAGATGGGCGCGCGCATTCCCAAGGGCGTGCTTCTGGTGGGGATGCCCGGTACGGGCAAGACGCTCATGGCCCGCTCGGTGGCCGGTGAGGCGGGAGTCGCTTTCTTTCACATGTCCGGTTCCGATTTTGTGGAGATGTTTGTCGGCGTCGGCGCGAGCCGTGTCCGCGATCTTTTTGAACAGGGAAGGCGTAGCGCGCCCTGCATCATTTTTATTGACGAGCTTGACGCGGTGGGCAGAACCCGCGGCGCGGGTTACGGAGGCGGCCACGACGAGCGGGAGCAGACGCTGAACCAGTTGCTGGTAGAAATGGACGGCTTTGATTCCAAAGACGGGGTGATCATTCTCGCCGCGACCAACCGGCCCGACGTGCTTGATCCTGCGCTGCTGCGGCCCGGGCGTTTTGACCGGCAGGTAATGGTCGCCATGCCCGACATCAAGGAACGTGAGGCGATACTGCAAATCCACGCCGCGAAAATCCCCCTGAACAGGAATGTGGACCTGGTCCGTGTGGCCAGAGCCTCGCCGGGCATGAGCGGCGCGGACATTGCCAACCTGGTCAACGAGGCCGCGCTGTTCGCCGCCCGTCAGGATAAGGCGGAAGTGGAGATGGGCGATTTTGAGGAAGCCAGGGACAAGGTGCTCATGGGAGTGGCCCGCACAACCCTCGTGGTCTCCGACAAGGAGCGCCGCATGACCGCCATTCACGAAGCGGGGCATGCCCTGCTGCACTATTATCTTAAAAATTCGGACCCCCTGCACAAAGTGACCATCGTTCCTCACGGGCGGGCATTGGGCATGGCCCTGTCCCTTCCCGAAGAGGACAGCTATAGCCGTACCAGGGGCTGGATCGAGGATCGTATCGCCATTTGTTACGGCGGCTGGCTCGCGGAAAAACTGTTCTATAGCGAAACCACCACCGGTACCAAGCAGGACATTCAGCAGGCTACCGAAATGGCCCGTCACATGGTCTGCGAATGGGGCATGGCCGAAGAAATGGGGCCTGTGGCTTACGGTCAGGAGGACGAACCCATTTTCCTGGGCAAGGAAATCGCCCGTCATAAGGATTATTCCGAAGACACGGCCCAGCGCATTGACAAGGCGATTGAGGAGATCCTTAACCGCATTCGGGATAACGCGCGGGAAATTATCGAAAGCCACAAGATCGAACTGGAAAAACTCGCCGATGAGCTTATCAGCCGGGAAACGCTGGTCGATGACGAGGTTCGGGAAATTCTAGGCCTGCCTCCGGGAGAAAAATCCGCTTCCCTGACGGAGCCGGATTCATCCCCGAAGGAATCCGCGCCGGTTAACTAGGAGCCTGTTGCGCTTGTGGATTTTTTTGCAATCTTTCAGAAAAAACGCAAAAAACCTCAATGTTCGGATATCTTCCCTTTGTGTCCTTCGCGCTCTTTGTGGTTTTTTTTCCTGCCGCTTCTGTTATTCGCCCTTGCCTTTTCAGACATTTACGCCCAGGCCCGTGACGAAAATGGGGAAGCGGCCGGGGACGCCGCTGTAGCGGAACGGTACTTTCTTTGGACGGAGCGGGCGGTCCTGGAGGGCCGCTGGACTGAAGCTCTGGCCGCCCTTGAGCGGGCTGTCGATTTTGCCGATGTTTCTTCGGATATTTCATGCCTCCTCGCGCTGGCCCGTTCCCATGAACAGAAGGGCAGGGGAGCGGTGCTGGATGCCCTGGAACAGGCGCTAGAGACAGATCGCTGGAACCACTACGGCCCTCCCCTGGCGCGGCTTCTGGGAGCGCAGCAGCTTATCGCGCTGCGTAATTATTCAGGCGCTCTTGCCCTGCTTGACCGGGTCCCCGAACCGGTGCCCCAGGCCGCCCCGGTATACGGCTTTTTCCCGGATGGGCCCGCGATGCTGCGGCTTGCGGCCCTCAAGGGGCTTTGCGGAAACTCCGCCGGAACGCCGGGCGAAGCCGGGGCATACTCCCGGGCCCTTATCGAATTCCGCCGCGCTGTGGCGGAAGCCCTTGAACGCTATCCCCGAGATCCCCGTCCGGTGAGGATTTTTTTTGAGTATGCCCGAAACAGAAATCCCGGACCGGGCGATCAGGCCATAATGGACCTTGCCCTGCGGCGTTTGCCCCTGCTCCTGGAAACCGATCCCGATCTGGCGTGGATGGCCGTTCCCTTTATCCGTGACAGGGAAGAAAGCCGCCGCCTGATGGCCTCTTACCGGGCGGGCGCCCTTGGTCCGGCTCGAAGCGGTAATTTTAGGCCTAATCCCGCCTCCATCGCGGCGGCGCTGAATCTGGGGCTTATCGGTGATGAGGAAGCGGCCGCGGAACTTTTCGCCCCGCAAGAGGATTCCGTCGATCAGGCCGCGTCCGGGGGCGGGCCTGTTCTTGATAAGGCTCTGGTTATCGCGGTGGGCGATTCGTTTCAAAGCGGGGCCGGATGGAACCTGTTCGCCGAAAAACTCCTCGCCTTTTCAGGCTTTATCAGCGCCGATGACGACAAAGACGGGTATCCTGAAAGCCGCGCACTGTACCGTGACGGGACGATTAGGGAATTCACCTCCGACCCGGATCAGGACGGCCTTGCGGAATTGGCCGTTTCGTTTGACACAGGAGGAGGTCCCCGGCGGGTATTGCAGGTAATTGAACCCGGTATGTCCGCGCCGCCGCTAAAAGACGAAGACCGCCTTAAAGCGCTGATCCTTTGGGAAAAATACCCTTCGGTAGAACGCGTGGAACTGGAGGGAACGGCCTACATTCCCCGGCCCGGCGATTTTCACTTTGCCCCGATCCGTTTTACCGAGCTTGCCGGCAGCGAAAACTATTCGGGGCTTCTCTTTCCCGTAACGGAACCTCAGTTTTCCCGCCTGACCGTGAGGGCTTTGGTTTCGTTTTCCCTTGCCATCGAAAGGCCCAGCCCTGAATTTGAAGGCGCTCTGGAAAGGATAGACCTTGACCGGGGCATACCCCTGCGCGCTGTGGAAACACTGAACGGCCGGATCGTATCGGTAACGGAATTTGAAAAGGGGAAACCGGTACTGCAGCGGCTGGATCTGGACCTGGATTCCCGAATGGAAACAATACGCCGCTTCCGCCCTTTGGAAAACGGGGAGTATCCGCTGGATTATCAAAAAACAGTGGAACATTCGGAAAGTGACTGGGACGGTAATGGAATATATGAAACCGCCGAAGAGTATAAAGAGGACGGTTCCGTTGTGTATTCATGGGATATGGACGGAGATGGAATTAGGGAGTATTCTGAAACAAGAAGAAACAGCGAATGAAAGCTATGGAAGGAAGCGTGGTCAAAAAAATAATTTTTTCGATTTCACGGTCAGCGGCAAGACTGCCGGTTACGGCTTTGCCGCTTTTGTCCCTGAGCCTCGTTCTCTCCTGCCTCACGGCGGAAATTCAGGAACAGCGGCTCGTCCCCTACCGTTCCACCGGCGATATCCGGCTGGATGATATAAAAAAACAGCTTGAGGAAAACCCCGCCAGGGCCATCGATCTAATCGGCGTATACCGGGAGGTCTACGGAACCGGGATGTCCGCCGAAACCCTTTTGGACTATGAAAGCCAGGCGGTGTATAATCTGCGCGCTCTTCAGACCAGGGCCGTTGCCGAAGAACGCTGGGATGACGCCGCTTCTTTAAGCCGTTCCCTTGCCTGCCTTGGGGTGAAGGTGGAAAACACCGGTATGGAGCCGGATTTTATTCTCGCCGACGCGAAGAAAAAACTTTCCCAGGGCAACGATCTGGGCGCGTTTCTCGCGGCGGTTCAGGCCCACGAACTGCGGCCCCTCGGTTTCGACGACGCCCTCCTGTTCCTTGAACGCGCCGTAGCGGTTAATCAGCGCCGGACCGCCGCCTTCTTCAACACCGCGGCAAGCGCTACTACCGCGGGCCAGATACTACAGAACATACCGCCGCGGTTACGCGAATACGCCGAGGGCAGCGACAGCGTGACCGATATGATCCGGGGAGTGGCCACCGTCCTGGTTGACCGGGGGATCAAAATAGAGCGGGGCAGGGGAACGCCTGACCGGGTTTTGGGTTCGGCGTTTTTTGTGGACGCGTCGGGACTCCTCATCACCAACTACCATGTCATTACCAGCGAGGTTGATCCCCAATACGAAGGCTATTCCCGAATGTATATACGCCTGGGTGACTCCTCAAGCCCCCGCTTTCCCGCCAGGGTGGTGGGCTGGGACAAGGCGATGGATCTGGCGCTGATAAAAGCCGAATACAAACCCGATTTCGTGTTTTCCGTAGTGGATCGGGTGATCCCGCGGGTGGGCGATACGGTGCTGGCCATAGGTTCACCCGGCGGGCTTGAGAAAACCGTAACGTCCGGAATCGTCTCGTCCCTGAGCCGGCGTTTTTTGCAGATAGGGGACGTTATCCAGATTGACGCCGCGGTTAATCAGGGCAATTCCGGCGGGCCTGTAGTGGACACCTCCGGGCGGCTCGTGGGGATTGTCTTCGCGGGCATAGAGCAGTACCAGGGGCTCAACTTCGCCGTTCCCGCGGAACGGCTTGCCGCCGCCCTCCCGGCGATGATCAAGGGCGGCAAGGCGGAACGGCCCTGGCTTGGCCTTGCCTTAAGCGAATCCGCTTCCGGGGCGGAGATCATCTACACCGCGCCGAACACCCCCGCCGCGCAGCACCGCCTGGGCGAGGGCGACATCATTCGGACGATAAACGGCCAGCGGGTCAGCGCCCCCCAGGGGCTGCTTATTCCCGCCCTGCAGGACAGCATCTTTCAGTCCCGGCCCGGCGAACTGGTGGCGCTTGAAACATCCGGCCCCGGTTCAAATACGGTAAAGCGCCGGGTTATGATGAGCGTCCCCCGTCCCGACCTTCCGCTTTCGGAGGCCGCCAAAGTGGACAGCAAGGAGCGGATCGCCGCGCCTCTGTTCGGCATGATCCTTGCCGCTTCGCAGGGGAAGTCCTTTTCCTCGTTTTATGAGGTTAAAAAGGTGATACGGGGTTCCATTGCGGACGAGGCGGGTATTTCCGATCAGGACCCGGTTTCAATCCGGGGCTTCCGTCTTTTGGAAAAAGACGGTTACGCGCTCATGGATATTGATATAAAAAAGCGCCGTATGGGTTTTATGGAAACATCCATGCGGCTTCCGGCATGGCTTGATTCCCCGGACACCCTGTAAATGGCTAACCGCCGCTATTCTCCCGTACTGCTTGAGGAAATTAAGCGGAAGCAGTATGTCCTCAACGAACAAGGGCTGGACATCCTTATCAAGCCGATTCCCGATGACGGACGCCCCGGCGCCATGGACCCGCGCCTGCTGGCGCTTACCGAACCCATTGTAAAAGGTATTCGCGGTTCCCTGCTTTCCCTTTTCACCCCTCTGTTCTTAAAAAGCAGAAATCCCCGGCGGCTGGCCGCTTTCATGCGCCGCTATTTTGACGATATACAGAGCGTCCCTATTACAGAGGGGGTCTCGGTGCGGCACGACACGGTGCAGACCCCCGAAGCGGATGTGCCGGTCCGCGTTTATCGCCGGGAAGACGCGCGCCTTGAGGCGGCTCCCGTTTGCTTGTACATGCACGGCGGCGGTTTTGCCGCGGGGAACCCCAATGTGGTAGAAGAGATAGTCAAACAGGTGGTGCATCTTTCAGGCTGTGTCGCGGTACAGCCTGAATACCGGCTCGCCCCCGAAAATCCCTTTCCCGCCGCCCTTAACGACTGCTGGGAAACCCTGCGGTGGGTTTACCGTAACGCCGCTTCTTTCGGCGGCGACCCCAGGCGGATATGCGTCGCCGGGG
This sequence comes from Treponema sp., assembly GCA_031270205.1. Classification (GTDB taxonomy): domain Bacteria; phylum Spirochaetota; class Spirochaetia; order Treponematales; family Breznakiellaceae; genus WQXQ01. The sequence goes on along the minus strand of JAISYA010000224.1, from coordinate 4,469 downwards.
ATTCCGCCGGCGGCAATCTTGCCGCCGCCTGCGCCATGCGCGGCCGTGACGAGGGCGGCGGCATGGTAAAAGCCCAGGTTCTGCTTTACCCGGTGGTAAATATGGCGGGAAAAGAAGATGAAAACTACCATTTTTCTCTTGATCAATTTACGATGCTGAAAGAGCAGAAAAAATCGATACTGTTCCGGATCAGGGCAATGCGCGGCGGCTCCGAAGGCATTCTCGGCTGCGTGCTGGGCGTAAAGGATGAAAGCCTGCCTCTTCTCAGTCCCTACCTTGGGAACCCGCGCAACATGCCTCCAACCCTTGTCATTTGCGGCGAATTTGACTGCCTCCGCCTTGACGGAGAAGCCTACGCCCGCAAACTCAAAGCGGCGGGAGTTCCGGTGAGGACCATCCGCTATCTTGGCATTGGCCATGCCTTTTCCGAATGTATAGGCGTCCAGCCCCAGGCCGAAGACTGCGTGGCGGAAATCAGCCGCTTCATTGCGGAGCGGGTCTGAAACGAAAAAATAACCACGAAGGACACAAAGATCGCAAAGGTTTTTGTAGAAACCTCATTTTTCTTTCTTAACGCGGCCTTCGCGCTCTTCGTGGTTAAAAATTCTTCAAAAATTTAGAAATACCGCTTCAACAGCCCCTTGAAGCCGGCGCAGTGGCGGGCCTCGTCACGGGCCATTTCGTGAACCGTGTCGTGGATGGCGTCCAGGCCCTTTTCCTTGGCCCGCTTGGCGATGTCGGTCTTGCCGGCGCAGGCGCCGTGTTCGGCCTCGACGCGCATCTCAAGATTTTTCTTGGTGCTGTCGGTGATCACCTCTCCCAGAAGCTCCGCGAATTTGGCGGCGTGCTCCGCCTCCTCAAAGGCGTAGCGCTTGTAGGCCTCGGCGACTTCGGGATACCCCTCCCGTTCGGCGACCCGGCTCATGGCCAGGTACATTCCAACTTCGGAGCATTCACCGTTGAAGTGAGCCCGGAGGTCCTGTACGATATCGGCATCTACACCCTTGGCAACGCCGACCACGTGTTCAGCGGCAAAACCGCCGGCCGCCGTCTGCTCCTTGAACTTGGAAGCGGGGGCCTTGCACTGGGGACAGGCCTCGGGGGCGCTGTCGCCGGTGTGAACATAACCACAGACTAAACAAACCCATTTTTTCATCTTTCTCTCTCCATATAGAAAAAAATTAACGGCCTAGGGCCGTATTTTCCCGATTAAGTGATATGCCGGCCTTGTTTTCGCTACAATCCTTGCATAAACCATAAAACACAACTTTTTGTTTGTCAATGATACATCCCGGTATATCAATTGAAAGTTTAGTGTTTATTTCAGATTGAATATCCTCCCCAAGGTCAAGCACGGCGCCGCAGCATTCGCATATAAAGTGAGGGTGGGAATCGACCCGGCCGTCAAAACGCTCCTCGCAGTCAACCACCCCGACGGAAATCACCTTGCCCTCCTGCCGGAAAATGTCGATATTCCGGTACACCGTCCCCAGGGAAAGGCCGGGAACGGCCGTTTTGAGACACTCGTGTATCTGCCGGGCGCTGGGGTGGGATTTGGTGGACTGAATGGCCTTTAAGATAGCATCCCTTTTTCCGCTGTGCTTTCTCGTTATCCGTATCATCTATATCGATAATAATTATTATTCTTAAAATTGTCAAGATGGATTTTGAAAAAAAATTTAAAAAATGAAGAAACTACGGACCACATGGCAACAATTTCCTCAATTTTGGTGATTTTCAGTGATTGAAAGTAAATGCGTTTGTTCCGGAGGGAGGGGAAGCAAAAAGCCCGCGCGGGGCCGGGCAGGCTTTTTGTACCGGATTATGCCTTTGGGCGGAATTTAGAAGCTGTACCCGATGGCAAGCTTCAGATCCAGACCGTGGCCGATAATTGCGTTAAGTACTTTTGGGTCGGCGTCTTTAACCTCGTCTAACACATCTTTTTCATCATCCGTATTCATCCGTATACCGTAGAGAAATTCAGGACGCAGGAACACTTTGCCCCCGCCTGCGGGAAGCGGAATGTCAAGCCCTACGCCGGCTTTAAACCAGAATTGATTCCACATTTTTCTGCCGTCTTCAGCCTCAATATCCTCATCCATATACTTTCCGTTAATGAACATTTGCCCATCAATACCCAGCATGGGGAACAGGGTAAACGCCCCCATGGCGATGGGGAATTTGCCGAAAAGCCCGAGCTTGAGGGCGGTTATATTCACTCCTTTTTTTTCTTCATCCGATAAATCATCAGTATTGTCCCAATTGAAATTACCGAACAATACGCCCGCGTTGAATTCCAGATAGGTAAGATCAAAAAAGGCGTAAATACCGCCGCCAAGCATGTGCGTATTACGGTCCTTAAAGAACTCCTTGCCGTCTTCGGTAGGCGCAAAGGTGTCAAAATTGGCGGTAAAATTACCCCCGCCGCCGACTTTGATACTCTGCGCGGAAAGAGCCGCACTTATACATACCAAGACCAAAAACACCACTCTCTTTTTCATCAGACACCACCTATTCCAGACATCTTAGAGTCAGTCCCAAAACTAATTGATTGTGCGCTAACGTTCCCGGCATAACCGGGGGCACGGTTTTTGGACAGACTTGAGCCAACGACTCTTGCGGTTTTTCAGCCTTGGAAAACCGCGAATTGCAAGGTTACCTTCCCAAAATTGAAGTTTTGGGAAAGTAACCTTGATTATACTAGATGATATTTTAATATCTGTCAAGCGGCCGCCCATGTCCCATAGTCCCATTGTCGCCCATAGTCCAATCACGGCCATAGCGCAGGCATAATGAATCCCCCAAAATCACCTTCAGGCGATTTTTTACCCCGAAATTGCTTTAGCAGCTTGAGCACTAGCAGCCGCTGCTAGCGCTCAATGATCCGGCGCAGGGTGGAGTCATTGTGACGCCAGTCTTTGCCGGTTTTTACCCGCAGATCAAGCTCGATCTTCCAGTCAAAGATGCGGCCCAGGTCTTTTTGGGCGGCCAGGCGAATCGCCTTGATCATCTCGCCGCCTTTGCCCACCACCATGCCTTTTTGGGATTCCCGCTCGACAATGATGAAGGCGCGCACCCAGAGGCGCTGCCGGGTACCGGGCGCGCCGTCTTTTTCAGGTACGAATTCCGTGTCGGCCACTTCCACATACAGCGAATGGGGAAGCTCCTGGCGCAGGCGCTTGATCGCCTGTTCCCGAATGATCTCGGCTACGCGGAAATCCACTTCCTGATCGGTGTAGTATTCCCCGCCGTAAAAGGGTTCTCCCTCAGGCGCCATTGCGTATAATGCGGCGAGCAGGGCATCCACGCCCTTGTTGTGTCTGGCGGAAATCTCAAAACAGCGATCGGCGGCAAGGCCGGGGAGCCGCTCTTTTAGGAATTCGCGGATGCCGGAACAGGCGGTGTCCCGGGAATCTTCCTTCAGCATATCGATCTTGTTAATCACCGCGACGGTTCTTTCGGCCAGCGGGGCAAGGAGTTCCGCTATCGCCCGCTCCTCCGCTCCCGGCGGGCGGGAAACATCCAGAACGTAGAGCACGAGGTCGGACTCATTCACCGCCCGAAGCGACACTTCCATCAGCTTTTTGTTGAATTTTTTCCCGGAGCTGTGGCGGCCCGGCGTATCGACAAAGACGATCTGGCCCTGTTCCCGGTTGACAATGCCCCGGATGGCGTTCCTCGTGGTCTGCGGCACGGCGCCGACAATGGCGACTTTCTCGCCGCAGAGCCGGTTCATCAATGTGGACTTCCCCACCGAAGGCCGGCCCACCACCGCCGCAAACGCGGCTTTTTTTTTGTTCATTAAACTACCGGCAGTTTGTTGCGCTTCGCGCATTATAATCCCCCAAAATCGCCTTCAGGCGATTTTTACCCCGCAAACAGCTTTAGCGGCAAGCAGTTCCTTCAAGCAGTCTTTTACGATTGAAGATTTTTGTGTTTTTTCTGAAAACCGCAAAAAAAATCCTCACACGCAACAGGCTACAGCCTGTCAAACAGTCCGCCGTTTCGTATTTCCGCCCGTTACCGGCTTTCCTCCTGTCAGGCAGTCCCCCGGCGTCTGCCTGAGTCCTCCCGGCAGCCTTGCTGTTATGTCCTCTCCCATTTATATCATATTTTTCTTGAAATCGGAATCGCTGCTCCCGCGGCAGGGCATCGGCGTTTACTTGCAATCCGTGCACCACTACCATACTCAGAAATGTACCCGCGAACCGCTGATAATCCCCAATCAACATAAGCTATATTGCGGGATCGACATAAGCTATATGGATGGATCGACATAGGCTATGTGGATGGATCGACATAGGCTATATGGATGGATCGACATAGTCTATGTGGATGGATCGACATAGTCTATGTTGTGAGATCGACATAGGCTGTATTGAAAGGGATTAATCGCCCTTGCGGCAAGGCGGAACAGGGCGGGATCAGCGCAGGGGAAAGGGATACCGCGGATACCAGCGCCTGTGCGC
>JAISYA010000211.1 GCA_031270205.1 Treponema sp. | reverse complement strand
CATCAACTCAATAAAATCCAGCCGCTCGGTCCGCTACGCCCTGGAAGTCCCTCAGGGCTGGTTCGAAAGGGCCGGCGTCAGACCGGGGGATACGGTTAAATTTTAGCGCTTGAGCCTGGCCCGCACCGGCGGTGCGCCCTACGCCCTGCGCGATTCCTCATGTAAAAATCTTACCCTGGGCCCGTGTACCCTGTTCCGGTAGGCGCCGGAACGGCGGTCTGTTGCGCTTCTCCCCAGGGGATCGCCAAAAGCAACAAAGCCTGATACCATCACCCCATGAGCGCGCGATTTGTCAATGTAGACCGGAACATCCCTTTGTTGTTTCCGGCGGATTTGCGGGAATGGCTTCCCGAAGACCACCTGGCGCATTTTATCATTGAGATGGTTGAGCAACTGGACGGGGCGGTTTCAAACTGAACGACACGGGGAGCGGAAGGGCAAGGCAGGCGGGGTAATCTGCCTTATGGGGAGGTAAGCGGTCTCCAAAAAGTAAAAAAACCGGGGACAGGACCAGAAGATCCCGGTTTTTGCTGCGAAGCGCAACAAACTGCTGGTAAAAAATCCCGTTTTTTGCTATCATTATTCCATGCAGATTGAAATAAATTCCCGAGGTAACGGCGCCTGCCCGCTTTGCAGTTCCAGCGGAAACTGCCGGGTGCAGGATACACTCAAAAAAGCGATGGACAGTTTTTCAAGCAGGGATGATCTTATGGAATTGGTCGTGTACTCATGCCCGCAGTTTGAGGAGAAAGCATCGTGAATGAGCGCTTGAATTCCCTGCTCAAACGTTATGAAGAATTGGCGCTTTTAATACAGGACACGAATCTGGTGAAAGACCAGAACAAATACCGGGATATTATGAAAGAATATTCCCGTCTCAGTGACATCGCCGCAATTCAAAATGATATTGAAAAATTGTCCCGGCAAATTGAGGATGCAAGGACGATTGTTCAGGACGAGAAAGACCCTGAGATGCGGGAGATGGCGAGGGAAGAACTCAAAGAACTGGAAACCAAACTGAAAGATTTCGATGACAAACTGAAATTACTCCTCATCCCCAAAGATCCCCTGGATGAAAAAAATATCATCATGGAAATAAGGGCGGGAACCGGCGGCGAGGAAGCAGCGCTTTTCGCATCTGATCTGTACCGTATGTATTCCCGCTTTGCCGAAAACAGAGGCTGGAAATTCGAAATTATGAATTCCAATGAAACCGAGCTTGGCGGAATAAAAGAAATTGTATTTTCCATTAGCGGCGGCAACGTGTATGAAAACCTTCGCTACGAGTCCGGCGTTCACCGGGTGCAGCGGGTTCCCTCTACCGAGGCTTCGGGCAGAATCCACACCTCGGCGGTCACTGTGGCGGTACTGCCGGAGGCTGATGAAACTGAAATTGACATCAAGCCGGAAGACCTTCGAATTGACGTGATGCGCGCCGGCGGCCCCGGCGGCCAATGCGTCAACACCACGGACTCCGCGGTGCGGATCACCCATATTCCTTCGGGCATCGTGGTGCACTGTCAGGATGAAAAAAGCCAGATCAAAAACAAGGCCAAGGCCATGCGTATTTTACGGGCGCGGGTTTACGAAATGGAAGCAGCCAAAGCCCACGCGGAACGGGCCGAGGCCAGAAAAACCCAGGTCGGTTCAGGCGACCGCTCCGAGCGGATTAGAACTTACAATTTTCCCGACAACCGCGTTACCGATCACCGGATAGGGCTTACCCTCTACAAACTGGACCGTGTCATGCAGGGCGAAGTGGAAGAAGTTTTTGACGCTCTCAAACTCTCCGCCAAAGAGACCCTGTAAGGCGGGGCGCGTGACGCGACATTGCCCGCTTCAACCGGCCGCAATGACCATTAGGGAAGCCTTAACCGATGGAAGCGCCGCCCTCAGATCGGCTGACATCGAAAGCGCCGCCCTGGACGCTTCCCTGCTCCTTGCCGAAGTCCTCGGCCTCAGCCGCGCCGCCCTCATAGCCAACGGCCCGGAAACACTTCCGCAAGAACGTCTCGCCGCCTTTCGCCGTCTTATTGAACGCCGCCGCAACGGGGAATGCGCCGCTTATATTCTCGGCAGAAAAGAATTCCGCGGACTGGAATTCAAAGTAAACCCGTCAGTCCTCGTCCCCCGCCCCGATACGGAAACGCTGGTAGAAGCCGCGATAACGAAAATAGAAAAATTAAAAAATGAATTCGCGCCTAACGGCGGCCCTCTACATGTCCTCGATCTCTGTACCGGCTCAGGGGCCGTCGCCATTGCCCTGAAACACGAAATGCCCGAACTCGAAGTATGGGCGTCGGACATTTCCGCCGCGGCGCTTGAAACGGCCGCGTCCAATGCCGCTCGTCTCATTCCGGAAAACCGTGTCCATTTCTGTTTCGGCAGCCTTTTTGAAGCATTGTCCTCCCATCCCCTGTTCTCCCTTATCGTCGTCAATCCTCCCTATATCCCCAGCGCCGAAATAAAAACCCTCCCGGCGGAAGTGCAAAACGAGCCGCTTCCGGCCCTTGACGGCGGCAGCGACGGTTTGGATATAATAAGAAATATCATCGCAGAAGCGCCGGATTTTCTCTGTTCCGGCGGCTCGTTATTGTTAGAGGCGGACCCGCGGGAAATGCAAGACATTGGCGGCCTGCTTGCGGAAAAAGGCTTTTTGGATATACAAATCTGTAAGGATCTTTCCGGCCTTGAGCGGGTAATCGGCGGCGTTAAACCCGGCGCGGTGTCTCGCGCGTGATTCAAGAACGGCTAATTTATGGAAAAAGAACTTGCGTTATTTATAGAAAAGATAAACTCCTGCGAAACCCGGGACAGGGACCGGATTCTCAACGCGCTGGACTGGGCGCTTGGGCAAAGCCGCATTCCGGTAACGGACAGGCAAAGCGTAGTCCCGATCATCGGGATGGCTTCCATATTGATCGATCTAAACCCCGACCCGGACACTATTATCGCGGCCCTGCTCCTGAGCGGCGTCAAAGACAACAGCGCGTCTCAAAGCACCGGGGAAAAGTTCGGCCCGCAAACCGCGCTGCTGGTGAAAGGCGTTACGCGCATTGCCGACATATCCGCGAAAAACAAAACCCTCCGCGAAGCGGAAAATATCAGGAATATGCTTTTTGCCATGACCGAAGACATCCGGGTAATCCTGATCAAACTGGCGGAAAAACTGCACGCGCTGCGCTCCCTCGATTCATTCCCCGCCGAAGTCCGGAAACCCGCGGCGCAGGAATGTCTTGACATTTATGCGCCCCTGGCGAACCGGCTCGGTATCTCCTGGATCAAGGACGAACTGGAAGACCTTTCCCTCAAATACCTCAACCGCGAGGCCTACCAGCAGATAAAGGACATTGTCGCGGAAAAACGCGGCGAACGGGATAAATTTCTCAATTGGGCGCAGGGGGAAATTAAAAAAGAGGCTGAGCTGGCGGGAATTAAAATCGAAGTGAACAGCCGAGCAAAACATTTTTATTCAATTTATATGAAGATGCGCAAACGCGGCAAAAATACCGCCGATATTTACGATCTTTTCGGCATACGGGTCCTTTGCGGCAATATCGAAAATTGTTATACGATGCTCGGCATCGTACACCGGCTATGGAAACCCATTGACGGCCGTTTCAAAGACTATATCGCCATGCCCAAGTCAAACGGCTACCAGAGCCTGCACACTACGGTAATATCGGCCCCCGGACAGGCAGCGTTAGCCGACATCGAAGACGGACAGCGCGGCAATACGGAAGGCAGACTGCTTGAAATCCAAATCCGTACCCGGGAAATGCACCACGTTGCAGAGAATGGTATTGCCAGTCACTGGCTTTACAAAAAGGGAGCTTCGCGGGAAATTGTGCGGCCCCTTGATATCAGCATTGTAAACCGCGTCAAAGACTGGAGACAAAATGTGGATGAGCGGAGCGCATCCGCCTCATATCTGGAGGAAATCAAACGGGAAATTTTTAAGGATTCGATTTACGTTTTTACCCCCCAGGGAAAAGTGATAGAACTCCCAGCGGGCTCGACGCCCATTGATTTTGCCTACTATATACATTCGGCCATCGGCGAACACTGCGTCGGCGCCAAGGCCAACGGCTCGATCATCCCTTTAAGCTCTGAATTGCAAAATACCCACATAGTAGAGATCCTCACCAATCCCTCCGCCCATCCCCATTTAAGCTGGCTGCGGCTGGCAAAGACTTCCAAAGCCCGCAGTAAAATTCGTTCATGGCTTGAACAAAACGACGACTCGATCATTATCGAAAAAAACGTGGTGGCAAAAAAGAAGCCCTCTCCGGCGCAGGAAATCGCGCCCGCTGCGGCCGCTCCCGGCAAAGAAGTCCCGCTGGTGCAGCAGGTTGTCCACACGCCGGGCGCGGACATTTTGCAGGTGCGGGTGGAAGACGAAAAAAACATGATGATCCGTTTTGCCCGCTGCTGCCATCCGGTTACCGGAGACGCGATCATCGGTTATGTGTCACGGGGCAGGGGGATTATCATCCACCGGAAAAATTGCAGTAACCTGATCAACATCCCCGATTTTGAGGAACGGAAAATCGAAACCGAATGGGAAAACGCCGCTTCGGTTTTGGTTAAACGTTTCAAAATCGACGCCCGCCTGTCGGCGGATCTGTTCTCCGAAATTGAAGGCGCCATACGAAAACGCCAGGGGCATCTTATTGAAGGCCGCCTTGAAGAAACCGCCGCCAACAGGCTTACCGGTTTTTTTACTATGCAGCTTGAACAGGCAGGCGACTTAAAAGCCGTACTCAAAAACATCCGCGGCATTCCGGGTATTCTCAATTTGCAGCCCCTGAATTGAAAAAGCCCGCTTCCGCTCAATGACAGGGCCCGCGATGGAAAAAGCAAAACCTGTCGCTCATGCGGCGTTTGCGTTAGCCGCTGTCTCATCCCCCGGCAGCCTGTTGAGCTT
>JAISYA010000190.1 GCA_031270205.1 Treponema sp. | reverse complement strand
TCATGGCAGAAAAGGGCCGGATCCGGGACGATACCCGCCTTGAGCAGCGCCCCGATAAATCCCTGTTTACGATCCTCGACGGTGGAGACATCGCTGATGGGGCCTGAATAAAAGGCGATTTTCCGGTGTCCCAGACTCAGGAGGTAGTTCGTCCCGGTTTCTGCGGCCTGTACATTATCCGTGGAAACGGAAGGCACCGCCAGGCCGTGCATTTTCCGATCCACAAGAACCAGGGGCTTTTTTTTCAATACCAGCTTAAGAATATCGGCGTTGTAGTATTCCCCAAGGACCGGCATAAGAAGAATCCCCGCCGTGTCAAGTTCCGCCAGGGCATTTATCGCCTCGGATTCCTCGGAAACCGAATCGCGGGTATGTTTGATAAGCAGATGGTAACCCAGGCCGCCGCAGTTTTTTGCCGCCTCGCAGACAAAAGTCGCGCCAAAGAAGTCGCGGAAACTCGGTATTAAGAGGCCTATAAGGCCGGAAGCGCCCGTTTCCATGTCGTCCTTTATAAAAGAACCCTTCCCGCGAAAACGGGTGACGTATCCGTCTGCCGCCAGCATTTCCAACGCCCGTTTGCTGGTTATACGGCTTACGCCGAACTGACGGCACAGTTCCTTCTCGGTCGGCGCCCTGTCCCCGCCCTTCAATCTGCCCGACTTGATTTCTCCCAGCAGATAATCGTATATACGCTGATAAAAAGGTCCCGCCTGCATTATCGCCGCATTCTCCCAGTTAAAGAATATTATGTCATGAATGATATATCCTTATCAAGCGCCCCTTTTCGGTAACATTTTTGATGAGGCAACGCGGCTACTTTACAAAGGAAAGCGCGAATGAGAAACTGAGGCATGTCGGAAAAAAACAATGACGTCGCCGGCCGCCTGGGAACCGAGCCAGTAGGCAAGCTGCTGTTCCGTTTTTCCATGCCCGCCATTACCGGAATGTTGATTAACGCCCTGTACAATGTGGTTGACCGGATCTTTGTCGGCCAGGGCGTAAACGAGATTGCCCTGGGCGGTCTCTCACTGGTATTGCCGCTGATGACTATCGCGATGGCTTTTGCCATGCTCTTCGGTATCGGCGCGGCAAATATGATTTCGATGCGTTTGGGCCAGGGCCGGAAAGACCAGGCGGAAAACGCCCTGAACCACTGCTTCTTCCTCCTCTGCGGCGTCGGCCTTTTGCTGACCGCCGCCGGTCTCAAATTCCTCGATCCGATCCTTTCCATGCTGGGCGCGCAGGATGGCAGCGAATCTGTGGGCTACGCCCGCAGCTATTTCAGGATCATTCTCTATGGTTTTGTTTTTTTCATGGTGGGTTTTGGTTTCTCCCATTGCACGAGGGCGCAGGGCTTCCCCGCCGTCACCATGATCGGCATGATCCTTGGCGCGGGGCTGAATATGATCCTGGACCCGGTTTTCATTTTCATCTTCCACTGGGGCGTTGAGGGCGCCGCCTGGGCGACTATCATCTCCCAGTTTGTTTCGGCTCTTTGGATACTGCGTTTTAATTTCGGCAAAAAGCCGGTGATAAAACTCAGGCTGAAATCGTTCAGGCCCTCCCTTGCCATGGTCGCCCAAATCATGGCGTTCGGCTCCGCCCAGTTCCTCCTGCAGTTTTTGATGTCGGCGGTGCAGCTCCTGTACAATACGAGCATGGGCTGGTACGGCGCGGAAGCTCTGGGGGTTGCCAACGGGGGCGACATCGCCCTTTCGGGTATGAACATCAACGGCTCGATCACGATGCTGATCCTCATGCCGGTTTTCGGCATAAACCAGGGGGCGCAGCCCATACTGGGCTACAATTACGGGGCCGGGCGCTTTGACCGGGTGCTTCGCGCTTACCTTGGAGCCATCGCCGCCGCCACCCTGATCTGCGTTGTGGGTTTTTCGCTTGCGCAGTTGTTCCCGGCGCAGCTGGTCCGTATCTTTGCTCCGGAAGGCAGCCCGGCGTTGATGCGCTTTGCCCCCAGAGCCATGCGGACCATGCTCCTGCTCCTGCCCCTCAACGGTTTCCAGATCGTGTCGGCGAATTTCTTTGTGGTTACCGGCCGTCCCAAAATCTCAATTTTTCTCTCGATGCTGCGGCAGTGTATCGCCCTCATCCCCTGTATGCTTGTTTTCGGAAAAGCATGGGGTCTCTGGGGCGCGGTTGCCGCCACGCCGGTAGCGGATACCCTCGCCGTGCTTTGTACCGGTGTGATGATATTTTTCGAGCTGCGAAAGCTCAAGGCGCACGGTCCCGGGTGATGGAGCATGAACGGTACGGACGAATTAATGAACGATTATTTGAGCTTTGGGATATACGCGAAAATTCACCGGGAATCCAATCTTAAAACACGGGGTGCAAGTCATTCCTTGCAAATCATTTTGAGGATTGCGTCTAACAAGGCGGCGTCATCGGGGAACCGCCCGCGGTTTAAGCATCATCCTCTGTTGTTGTGCGATTTTGCGGGATAAATGGCGGCGGTATTTCCCGCACGCCGGCAAGTATGACCGTTGGGGTGTCCGTGCGGTCCGGTCCCTCTTCATCCGGTTTTTCCCTGCCTTTTTTTAGAAGGTTTAACTTTTCCTTTTCGGGCACGAAAGCAATCTCCTTTTTACTATGTGTTTGTTATAATATATGTTTGTTGATAATATAAGTCAAGAAAAATCGGCTTTTGCCAGGGCAAACGCATTTACTTTTTTGCCCTCTACCA
>JAISYA010000101.1 GCA_031270205.1 Treponema sp. | reverse complement strand
GACAAGGCCCTGGGCTATCCCGGAGAGCTTTCCGGCGGACAGCAGCAGCGGGTTTCCATAGCCCGCGCCCTGGCGCTGGACCCCAAGGTCCTCTTTTTTGACGAGCCCACCAGCGCCCTCGACCCGGAGCTTACCGGGGACATCCTCAAGGTGATACGCAACCTCGCCGCGGAAAAGATGACCATGGTCATCGTAACCCACGAGATCCCCTTTGCCCGGGAAGTGGCCGACCGGGCGCTCTTTATGGATGGAGGGGCCTTCATTGAGGAAGGTCCCGCCGCACAGCTTATCGACAGGCCCGCGTTAGACCGCACCAGGGCGTTCCTCGCCCGGCTTAACCGCTAAACACCGGCAGGCTGAATGGCGCCCAGCCTGTTAATCAGGCTGGCCTGGTAGCCCGCGCCAAAGCCGTTGTCGATGTTCACCACCGAGATGCCCGGCGCGCAGGAAGTAAGCATACCCAGAAGGGCCGAAAGCCCGCCAAAGGACGCGCCGTAGCCCACGCTGGTAGGCAAGGCTATCACCGGCGCTGAAACAAGGCCCGCGATAACCCCCGCCAGCGCCCCTTCCATGCCGGCCACGGCGACTATCGCCCTGGCCTCCCTGAGTTCCGGCAGCCTGGCAAAAAGCCGGTGTATCCCCGCGACCCCTATATCGCAGATGAGTTTCACCTTGCTGCCGAAAAATTCCGCCGTCCGAGCGGCCTCGGCAGCCGCGGGCAAATCCGAAGTTCCCGCCGCCGCCACCACCACAAGGCCCAGCCGTTCATCGGCTGGGCACAGACTCCCCACGGTCAGCGTCCGGGCGGCGGAATCGTACTCCGCGCCGGCGAAGCGTTTGATGATGCGCCCGGCCAGTTCCGGCCCGGCCTTGGTTCCCAGCACGGGTATTCCCTTTTCCCGCATACGGACTATAATGGCTTCCGCCTGATCCACGGTCTTGCCCATGCAGTACACCGCCTCGGGACAGCCGGTGCGTTCCTGCCGGCCCGAGTCGATAGAGGCAAAACCGAGATCGTCCGATATGGTTTCATCCGCCATCCTAATCTTCCTCCCCGGCGCCGCGGATCAGGGCTTCCGCTTCATCCAGGCTGATGTCCTCCTCCCTGGCAAGGCGGGCGCGGTCCTCGTACTCGATTTTGGACTTTGTTTTCCCGCCGGCCGTATAGGCGATCTTTTCCCGCGCCCTGCCGAAATCGCCTTCAAGGGTTTTTACTTCCCGTTTCAGCGAGAAGCGGTTCACCGGCGTTTCACGGAAACCGATGGTTGTGGAATGGCGGAAAAAGATTTCCCCCAGGGTCCCGGCTTTTTCCCGCGGGCAGAGGACGGACACGGTAACGCCGGGTCTGGATTTTTTCATGGTAACCGGCGTAAAGACAAGGTCCAGGGCGCCGGCGTCAAAAAACCGTTCCATCAGAAAACCTAAAGCCTCCCCTGTCATGTCGTCAATGTTGGCTTCCAAAAGGAGCAGTTCTTCGCGCATCCAGGGCTTTTCGCCGCCGGCTTGCGCTTCCGGTTTATTCTCCACCTCGCGCCAGGAAAGCTGGAGCACATTGGGCTTTTCCATTTTCCTCGTTCCGATGCCGTAGCCGGTTTTAAGCTCCCTGAATGAAACAGGGGCTGTGATGAATTCGTCCACGCAGGACGCGAGGATAGCCGCCCCTGTGGGAGTGGTCATTTCCTTGTTGAAACCGCCGGTTCTCACCGGAAGCCCCCTGAGAAGTATTGTGGTTGCCGGCGCGGGAACCGGAAGTATGCCGTGGGCGCATTGCACCATGCCGCCGCCGAGTTCGATCTCGCCGCAGGTGATCTTTTCAGGCTTGAGGATCTCAAGGCAGATTGCGGCGCCTACAATGTCGATGATGGAGTCCATGGCGCCCACTTCATGAAAAGCGACAGCATCTACCGGGACGCCGTGAACCTGGCCCTCCGCTTCGGCGATACGGCCGAATATGTCGAGCGCCCGTTCCTTCGCGCCCCTGCTGATTTCCGATTCTTCAAGCAGCTCCCTGATGTCTTTCCATGAAGTGTGCTGATGATGCTGGTGATGATGATGATCCCCGCCGTGGCGATCTGCATGATCGGCGCTGCCGCTGAGGTCTACAATCGCGTGGGCGCCGGTAATGCCGCAGCGTTCGTCCCGGACAAAGTCCAGTTTCCAGCCCCCAAGACCGAGTCCGGCCAGGCCGCGCCTGAGTTCTTCAGGATCAACGCCCAGGCCGACAAAGGCTCCCAGGGCCATATCCCCTGAGATGCCCGCGAAACAGTCGAAATGCAGAATTTTCACCTGACGCCTCCGCTGTCCAGCGCCCGGTTCAGGCTGCCCATGCGGTAGCCTTCAAGCTCGAAGGCGACGTACAGAAAACCAAAGGACTTGAAGGCTGCCGAAACCTCGTCCAGCAATGCCTCGCTGAAAAACCTTGGGCGTTCCTCCCGGGCGGCCTCAATGCGGGCTATGTCCCCGTGGGAGCGGACCCTGAACTGCCTGAACCCCCTTGCCCTGAGATAGTCCTCGGCCTTTTCCACCCGGGCGAGTTTTTCCCTGTCGATGGGTTCACCGTAGGGTATGCGGGAAGCCAGACAGGCGAAGGCCGGTTTATCCCAGGTCGGAAGGCCGAAACGCCGGGAAAGCTCCCGGATCTCGTCTTTGCCGAGTCCCGCCTGCCTGAGGGGGCTGACCACCCCAAGCTCCTCAAGAGCCTTGAGTCCCGGCCGGTAGTCCCCCAGATCGTCCACATTGGAACCGTCCAGAACGGCGCTGATCCCCCGTTCCCTCGCCGCCGCGAGTATGCTGCCGAATTCCAGCTTCTTGCAGCGGTAACAGCGGTCTTTGGGATTGGCGGCGACTTCGCCGTCGATTTCAGCTTCCTCGACAAGAATATGTTCAATGCCCACCAGGCGGGCCACATTCACGGCGCCGTCGATTTCGCTTTTCGGCAGCATGGGCGAAACAATCGTAACCGCCAGGGCGTTTTTCCCCAGCGCCGCCGCCGCCGCGTGACAGAGGAACGAGCTGTCAACACCGCCTGAAAAGGCAACTGCCGCCTTTTCCAGGGAAGCAATGAACCCTATGAGACGCTGGTATTTCTCATCAATAGCATCAATAAGCGATGATGCATGAACCGTTGAAGACTGAATCAATTTATCCCCCATAATGTAACAATTGAGCTTGTTCCAAAACCCGGTTGGTTTTGGACAAGCTCTTGGAAAAACCGGTCAAAAGCCCGGTTTTTCCGCTAAATCTAAGGAAGCGGGTCCTAAGCCTGTTGCGCCTGTTCCGCAGTCCCCCCTCAGTCCGCCTGTTTCCATTCCCCCAGGGTCCGGGTGGCAGGATCAAACACCGCACCTATCTTGACCAGCTGCCTCCCAGCCGCAGTCCAGGGGATCAGATAGCCTTTCTCGTCTATCTGCCGCAGCGCTCCTTCCACCGTGCCGTTCCCCGCCAGCTTGAACTCAAACACGTACACCATCTCCCCGGCCCGCACCACAGCGTCCGCACGCCCGGCAGCGCTCCGCACCTCCGCCTCCGCATACTGCCCCATCAGCGTAAACAGCACGTAAAATATCCCCTGGTAATGCCGCTCCGTCTTGTCGTTCAGCTCGTAGGGCATCGC
>JAISYA010000061.1 GCA_031270205.1 Treponema sp. | reverse complement strand
GCTTGACATTTTAGGTCTTTTTCGGTAAGATAGTACTTGTCTTTTGCGGGAATAGCTCAGTGGTAGAGCGCGACCTTGCCAAGGTCGATGTCGCGGGTCCGACTCCCGTTTCCCGCTTTTGAATATCCGGGGGTTTAATTCCCTGCCGCTCTGCGAAGGGGATTTTTTATCGAAAGTCTGGTTTAATACCAAATTTTTGAAAGCAGTATGTTGTTTGAACCTCGGTAAGCCGCGGGGTATTAAACCAGACTTTCGAATGAAGCCGATTGCCCCGGTAAAGGAAGCTGTGGTGCCGCCATTCGGCGCACACGCGGTCCGGCAGCCCGCAGGAAGGGTTTAAGGTGAGCCTGAAAGATTTAGAATCTGTCCGGCGAATGAGGGTAAACGGTCTGGGATTTTTAGCCATAGCATCCTCTTTTTTTCAAAAGAATAAAGTACCGATAAAGTACCGATGCTACGAATCTTGGAAAATTCCCCCAAAAGGCTTCTTGCTAATTCCTTATCCCATAACGAATTAGCACTTTTCCCCAGGGAGGATTCGAACCCCCACAAGCAGATCCAGAGTCTGCCGTGCTACCATTACACAACCGGGGAAGGCGGGCGGGCAAAACCCTGG
Source organism: Treponema sp. (assembly GCA_031270205.1). Taxonomy (GTDB): domain Bacteria; phylum Spirochaetota; class Spirochaetia; order Treponematales; family Breznakiellaceae; genus WQXQ01. The sequence continues at coordinate 10,558 of JAISYA010000061.1, read as the reverse complement.
CTCCAGCCTCTATTTTCATAGACTAGCATTTTTGGAAAAAATTGTCAATTATGGGGTATGGATAGTTCGCTGCCCCCTCAAGAAGACAAGACTCTGAGCCGTCTGGTTGCCGGGTTGAGTCTGGATGAACGGAATGACCTGCTGGAAAAACTCCGGGGGCAGAGCGATTTGTCGTTCGAGCCTCTGTACGAAGACGGGGGAGAAGCGGAACAGGAGGAACTTTTAGAGGAACGCTACACCCGCCTGCCCTGGTATGAGCGCCTCCGCTTGTTTATCCTGGCGTATCTCAAGAGCAAGCCGCCGGTCAAAATATTTGAAGACAGTTTGGTAAGCAAGCTGGGCAGGGAAATAGAGGCGAAGGCGCCGGGGCTGTACGATTATCAGAAGAATCTGCTGCCGCTGGGTTTTTTTGATCTTTTGACGGAGCTGAAGGACGCGGCGCGCTTTTTCTTTACCGCCCTGGACACCAGCGTTAACCGGGACAAGGGCGGCTTTTACGCCTTTCTCGGCTCGCTGGAAATAGGGGAATTGCACCACCGCCTTGAGACCGAAACGGTTCCTGAGTTATTTAGCGGCACACACGATTCTTCCGAACGGAAACTGCGGCAGGCCGCCACCAAGGCGATGGAAGATATCCTTTTCACGATTAACGATACCCAGCGGAACGTTATGTATTCCAACGCCCGCTCCCTCAACTGTCTCAGGGAACTTGCGTCTTTTGCTTTTGACCGGATTATGATAACATTCGGTTCTTCAGGCAAGGGACATACCTGTCCCGTTAATGCGGTCCGGGATTTACTTGTCAGCCTCAACAATATTCTTTTTTCCCTGAAGGACCCGCCGGCCCTGTCTCTTTTGGAATCCCTGTTTGTGTACCGCCTCCAGGAGCGCTCCGGGGAGCCGGGTTTTGACATGAATGTTGAAATACGGAGCCTCCTTGCCAGGGCTGAAGAGGCTATATCGACCATTCGGTTTTTCAACAAAAAGGTTCCCCTTACCAAAATTCTCCGTTGCGCGAGCCGGGATCTGACTCTGGCGCCCCAGCAGATAAGCGGCGGCGAGGACTGGTTTGTCATTTACCGGGAATACTGGAAGAAACAGATTGACATACGGATTGCCGATTATATGCGGCGGTGTAAACAGCGGGGCCTGAACGACACGTTTCGGCATTTTCTTAACGGCGCGAATCTGAAAATTATGGATAACGTGGTTTCCGAAGCCAATCCCATGGGCTTTCCGCTGCCGGAGTCTTTTGCCCTTTCTTTTTTGATGACTTTTTACTCCGCGGTTTTTATGCCCAGGATCAATATTTTTTTGCGGCCCATCCTTCTTGACGGCGCGTTTTTCAGGAAAGAAAGCCGCTCCGCGTACACGGAAGCGTATGACGACATTGTAAGAATCGGGGATGATATAAGACAGCTTGATTCGAAGATAGCGTACTCCGGAGAACACGGAACACGCTACAATCAGATAAGGGAAGAAGTAACTTCATTGCAGGTTAAAAGGCGGAAGCTGCAGCAGGTTACCGATGAGGTTTCGCATGAGGCCAGCGGGATAATAATCCGTACCCGTGACGCGATATCCACCATGATCAATATTCTTACCGACATGCTGAAAAAAGGCGGAGGGAGCAAATACGATACCCTTGCTAACTGGGACAAGCTTGGCGGCAAAAATCCGGAAGCCTTTCTTGAGGGCGTGGCGGACTCGCTCAATCAGTTGCAGCAGGCCCTGCGGATACTCAGGGATATTGACGAACTGGGAAATTAGGGGCGGGCTTTCTCATTGATCAGCCTGTATTCCTTCGACCTTGCGTTCAGCGCGGACGATCAGGGGCGGCCCGTATTCGCCGCTTTTCCTTTTATGTTCGACGGCGCTCCCCTTACGGGCATTTCCTGCGGCGTCTCGTCCCGTTTCGCGGGGGACATGGCGTATTCAGGCGGGACCTCCCGCCTGGCTCTGTTAAAGGCGCTGGGCCTGGATCCTTTGCGGGTTTACAGCCTTAACCAGGTTCATTCCCGCGAGGTACTGGCGGTGGATCGGTTGTGCCCGCCCGTCTTACCCGCGGACGGTATGGTCAGTGATGACCGGGAAATCATCCTCAGCGTTACCGTGGCGGACTGTCTGCCGGTGTATCTGTTTGATACCGAAACCGGCGTTTTCGGCCTTGTACATTCGGGCTGGAAGGGAACGGGCATCGCGCTTTCGGCCCTGAAACTCATGGCGGAGCGCTGGGGCACAAGGCCGGAGGCGATTGCCGCCGCGCTGGGTCCCTGCATTGATTCCTGCTGTTATAAGGTAGACGGAGAACGGGCCGCCGCTTTTGAGAAAGAATTTGGTGTTATTCCGATGCCGGCAGAACCGGCGCCGGATATTGCTTTTTTCAAACAGGTGACGCGGCGGGAAGATACTCCCGGCGGCCCCGCATGGTATCTTGACCTAAAGGCCGCCAATGTCCGCCTTCTTGCCGGCGGCGGCGTACGGAACATCAGTGTTTGCAACGGCTGTACTTTCACCGATGAACGGCTCGGCTCATACAGGCGCGAAGGTGAGGGATACACGCGCATGGCCGCCCTCTGCGGCCGTTTTCCGCGTTTTAATACCGCTTGCCGTAAGCGGCGGCTCTGTTTATAATGGCGCTAACAATGGATTTCAAAGAACCCTGGAAAATACAGATAGCCGCCGCCCTCAGCGCGCTAATGCGGGAAAGCGGAATCGAAGGCGGCGTTACGTCCGCGCAGCTTGGCGCCGAAGCGCCCCCCGATCCCGCAATGGGAGACATTGGCTTTCCCATGTTCAGTTATGCAAAACTGTTGCGCAAAAGGCCGCCGCAAATCGCCGCGCAGGTCTGCGCCCGCCTTGCCGCGGACGATGCCGGTATGGGCGGCTCGTTTGAAGCGCTGGGGCCTTATGTGAATGTGCGCCTTGACCGGGCCTCTGTGACGGAAGCGATCCTCCGCGAGGTTTTCGCCGGCGGGGAATTCACTTTCGGCAGGCCCGGTACGCTTGCCGGTAAAAAAGTCATGGTGGAATTTTCAAGCCCCAATACCAACAAACCCCTGCATCTTGGCCACCTCAGAAATGATGTCCTGGGTGAAAGTATCTCCCGTATTCTCGCGGCCTGCGGCGCGGATGTCCGCAAGGTGTGCATCATCAACGACCGGGGCATCCACATCTGCAAGTCCATGCTTGCCTATAAAGAACAGAGCGGGGGCAAAACGCCGGAGTCCGAAGGAATCAAAAGCGATCACTTTGTCGGCGAGTGGTATGTGTGTTTCAACAGGTATCTTAAAAAAGAAATCGATGAACTTGTACAAAGCAAAGGCCTTACCAAAGAGGAAGCCGAAGCCGGGGCCCCGCTCCTGGCCCGCGCCCAGGAACTGCTCCGCAATTGGGAGGCCGGGGATCCCGAAACAACGGCTCTCTGGAAGCAGATGAATTCCTGGGCCGTGGAAGGGATGAAAAAAACCTATGAACGGACCGGCGTCTCTTTTGACCAGTATTATTTTGAAAGCGATACCTATTTGCTGGGCAGGGACGAGGTACTCAAGGGCCTGGAGCGGGGCCTGTTTTTCCGGGAAGATGACGGCGCGGTAGCGGTGGACCTGAGCGCCGAAAAACTCGACAAGAAAATACTGCTCCGCGGCGACGGTACTTCCATCTACATCACCCAGGACATAGGTACCGCCATTTACCGGTACAAGGACTGGCCCTTTGATCAGTTGATTTTTGTGGTAGGCTCGGAGCAGCAGTACCATTTCAGGGTACTGTTCATCCTTCTTGATAAACTCGGTTTCCCCTGGGCCAAAAATCTCTACCACCTTTCCTATGGCATGGTAAACCTGCCCGAAGGGAAAATGAAAAGCCGTGAAGGCACGGTAGTGGACGCCGACGATTTAATTGACAATCTGAGAGACATGGCCCTTGCCGAGATCAAGGAAAAAGAACGCGAGGGGGAAGTGGGGAACCCGGCGGAAGTAGCCGAGAAAATAGCTATTGGCGCGCTGCACTATTACCTCTTGCAGACCGGCCCCGCAAAAGACATGCTCTTTGATCCCAAGGAGTCCCTCTCCTTTAACGGCAATACCGGCCCCTATTTACAGTACATGGGCGCGCGCATTTCGTCGATGCTCCGCAAAAGCGAAAAAAACGGCGCGCCGCATACGGGCGCTTTTCCCGACTGTTCCCTTTTAACCGGTGATCCTGAATGGGAACTCCTCAAAGCGCTGGCGGCCTATCCCGCCGCGGCAAGCGAAGCCGCCGCAAGTCTTGACCCTTCACGCCTTGCCGCCTACCTGTACGGGCTTTCCCGTTCCTTCAGCCGCTTTTACCATGACTGCCCGATTTTGAACGCCGAAACCCCCGAACTGGCCGCCGCCCGCCTTGCCCTTTCCCGCGCCGTGGCGCTGGTCTTACGCGACGCCCTCGATCTCGTTTGCATACCTTTCCTGGAAGTGATGTAAGCTGACCATTTCCCAAAATTGTTCTTTCTTATTGTCCGCATTCCCTCCCGTATGTTGTTATCCCGGCTCTTCGGCAAACCTGTCTGGAAGGCCGCACGGCTATTCAAATCCAGGCAAATTTTCCTTGATAAATCCGGCTTTTACCGGTATCTTATAGTATATGTCTCTGGACGAACCGGAAAACAAGCCGACCGCGCTGTTCTTGACCGGTGAAGAAGAACGCCTGGTCGGCGATGTGAGGGAATGGCTCAAGGACGCCGCTCCCGAGGATTATACGTTAGTGTCCGAACGGTTTCTCCGCCTCAGGAAACTGGGGGCGGTGGTTTCGGAGTATCCTTCAATACGGCACACCGAGTTCCTGAAAGGGCTTATTCGGGACGAAGAGCTGCTTATCGAATCCCTGCTTGCCTTCTCGTCGCCTTCCCATCTCTTGCATATACCTACCAAGGTAGTGGCCCTGCGCAGTTTTCTTGTGGCGAAATTTCACGCCTTTTCCCTGCTTGCCTATCTCGTTGATGAAAAGCCGGAATTCCGTTCCCCGCTGCGAAATGTGGTTCTCTCAATTATTTGTACCCTCATGGCGGAGGAGGTGTATTTTTCCTGCCTTGCCGACCCCGATTTTTCACGGCATACCAAGACAAGCCTCGCCAACGATCTCATTGCCCTCTGGGACAGCGGTGTGGACCGCCGGGGCATCCGCCACCTTTCGGCCCTCTCGTCCCTCTGGATTGCCCGTGACGCGGCTCCTCCCAGCTTTGGAACCATGGACGGCAATACCGAACTGCTGCGGATATCAATAGACATGGCGCAGGACTGGCAGGACTTTCTCCTGAAGGAATCCACGAACGACGAAACCAGATGGGCCCTGGAAGAATTTCTCTTCGGCCTTTCTTATGAGGAGATTCAGCAGGTCCGTTTCCGCCTGAGCCGCTTCGGCATTGCCGCCATAGGCTATGACGAGATCCGTTCCTACCTTGGCTCCAGGCCCACTTATTCGGTGGTTAACGACCGGGACCATCGCGCTATCTACGATTTCTTTATTGAGCGCCGGGAAGCCTGCGCCTTCCGCAAACGCAGCTCCGCGCCCGGCCCCTTGCACACCCTTGAGGAAATCTACCTGAAATACCGCATTATTCTGGAACTGCGGTAAATGGTAAAAATCGCCCTGCCGGGGATTATACTTCGGGGTACAGTCTTTGCATTTGTTTGATGCTGGGGAGTATCTCGAAGAAAATATCCACCAGTTCGGGATCGAATTTTGTCCCGCCGAGCTGCCGTATCTCGGCCAGTACCTGTTCCTCGCTCCAGGGTTCCTTGTACACCCGTTTTGAACAGAGCGCGTCGAACACGTCGGCAAGGGCGACAATCCGGCCAACCAGGGGTGTCTCTTCCCCTTTCCTGCCAAGGGACTTGCCCTCCGCGTTGGTTCTCAGGGGGACCATGGTAACCGGATCAATCCAGCCCGGATAGCCGGTGCCGTCCCAGTTTTCGTGGTGGGTCAGGGCGATATCCCTGGCGATAATATCCACAGGCGATTGGGGGTCGTCAAACAGGCCTGCGCCGTACAGGGTGTGGTGCTGCATGATGAGGTATTCTTCGGCGGTAAAACGCGCCGGCTTTTTGAGAATTAAGTCGGAAATTGCCACCTTCCCCACGTCGTGTAACATGGACGCGATTTTAAGGGTGTCCCGAAAGCGGTCCCGCTCCGTTTCGGACACGCCGTGATGGTACGCCCAGCGGTCGTATATCTCCACCGCGTAACCGGCGACGCGGTTTACATGGGTTCCCGTTTCCTTGGGGTCCCTCAGTTCCGCCATCTTTATCATCCTGAGAATCATTGCGCGGGTCACATAGGCGCGCTGCAGCGCTATGGTGGCGTTAGCTGCAAAGTGGGTAATGAGGAACTCGTCCTCATCGGAAAACGGGACGGTATTCCCCCCCGTGTCCTTGGCGTTGATAACCTGGATGACGCCCAACAGCCGGTCGTCGGCGGTAACGAGCGGGATGGTCAGGGTGGAAGTAGTTTTATATCCTGAGATCTTGTCAATAGACGAGTTAAACGAATAGGGCGCCCCGGGGGGAATATCGTACATATCATGCACATTGATCAGTTTTCGGGTCAGGGCACAATAACCTGCAACGGACTTTTCGCTTATCGGCACGGAAAACACCGAATAAATTATCTTCTGTCCCGGGGGGAGCGTCTTCTGGCTCGTATCATTCTGGGCGTACTTGATTGAAAGTTGTTCAGCCGTTTTTCCCTCTGATTCGATTACCGTCTTGACATAAATCGAACCTGCATCGGCGTGGACTACTTTGCGGGCCTCAAGCAATATCCGTTCCAAAAGAAGGTCCAGGTCCTGAATCTGATTCAGTTCCGAATCCAGACGGATAATATCCCTGAAATCCGTATTCTCCGCAATCATACAAACCCCATTAGGCCGCGGCCGTTAGTCACGCCGGCCCGTACATTTAATAATATGATAACCGAACTGAGTCTGCACCACATCGCCCACGGAACCAGGGGACAGGCGTTTTACCGCGGATTCAAAGGCCGCCGCCATTTTCCCCGGACCGAACCAGCCGAGGTCTCCCCCGGAAGATTTTGAGGGACAGGTTGAAAATTCCCGCGCCAGGGACTCAAACTGCGTCCCCGTTTTGACCCGCCTCAGCAGATCATCCGCCAGGTTCCGATCTTTTACCAAAATATGACTAGCCCGCCATTCCATGCAGCAACTCCTTTTGCTATTGTACATCAAACGGCCCATGCAAACAATACGCCCAGGCCTGCATTACTATGCCGAACGCGACCGATACGTTAAGCGAACCTTTTGCCCCGTAACAGGGAATGGACACCCTGCCAAAAGATGCGTCCGCCCCGGACAGCGCCTGTGGGCTGACGCCGAGTTCCTCCGATCCGGCGATCAACAGGCCCCGTGCGGGAAAAGAAAATTTGCCAAGCGGCGTTCCCCCGGTTTCCAGGGCAAATACCGGCAGGGCCTCTCCGTCCGCGGAAAGCGGCCCATCGCCGGCAGCGCAGGAGGACAGATCCCTCCGTTCCCAGGGCAGCACGTCAACGCAGCCCATGGCGCTCCGTTCCGCGCGGGGGTGGCGCGGGTCGGCGCAGAGCGGCGAAAGAAACAATTTTTCAACGCCAAACGATTCCGCGGTACGGAACATCGCCCCCACATTGAAAGGCGAGCGGATATCCTCAAGGTATACCCGCATCCCCGGAAAGCTCCGCCGCCGCGCCGGGTCAGGCTTGCCCCCGGCATCGAGAAAATCCCAGTCCGCCGTACTGCGGCCGGTTTCCGCAAGCAGGATGTGGCGGAGCGTGTTGAGGGAACGGCGGAACGGCCCGGCCGGCCCTGTCCGCCTGAAAACCCCGGCGGCCTCCGCAAAAGCCTCAATCGCCTCGCTCTGAAAAGCGCCGTCATGGGCGAGCAATTCGACAATTGCGGAAAAATACGTACACTCATCGGCGCTAAAAACGGGGCTGCCGGCCGTACCGCCCGCCGCGATTACCGCGCAAATCCGGTTTTCCGCCAGGGTGAAAATCTTGCTTATTTTCCGCAGCCGCTGATGCCGGGGCAGTTTTTCAAGTTTATGCAGGGGGATCATTACATAGCCTCCAGCGGGAATAAGAACTATTCAGCCAGGGGGAGACTTCCCCTCTTAAATAGTTATAAAAAAGGCGGAACCAAGGCGCCGTCCGTTGGGAAAGCCCTGGGTTCCGCCTGTCTGCGGCTCAAAAATGAGCCTATATGCCAAAAGCGTCCATAATTTTATCGGCCGTGGCGTTCAGGAGCGTTTCGTTGATATACGCGGGATCGTTGATCTTCGCCCTGAGTTCGGCAATCCGGCTGTCGTCCATTTCCGGGGCGGACCTGATCAATTCAACAACCTGATAAACCTCCGCCTTCTCCCGTGCTTCGGAAGAAAGGTTTATAGAATCAGTTTTGTCGCCCTCCCGTACATGCTCTCTCCGCTCCGGCCTTTTGGGAGGCTGAATGGGATCCAAGTGACCTATCCTGTCGATTGTCATGCTCTTACCCTGCCTATGTCTAATTATCGGCTGTTCTACTGTAATAGTTTACACGCTAATCAGATTTATTTCCAGAGATATACACTGAAAATTCACCGATTTTTTCTTTTTGGGGGACAAATTGCGCAAGGATTTCCACCGCCAAACCCCGGATATACTCTTCGTGGACCTTGGTCATTTCCCGTCCGATACAAATATACCGGCTTCCATCAATTTCGGCAATATCCTCCAAAAGCTTGAGAATCCTGAAAGGGGATTCATAAAGGACGATAGCCGCGTCAAGAGCCATCAATTCCCTCAGCCGGGAACGCCGCCGGCCCGCCTTTGGGGATAAAAAGCCCTCAAAAACAACGGTTTTGTCCACGCCGCCGGCCACGCTTACCAGGGAGGCAAAGGCCGAAGGCCCCGGAATGGGGATGACCTCGTGTCCGGCGCGGAATACCTGCCGCGCCAGCGCCGCGCCGGGATCGCTCAGGGCCGGAGTGCCCGCGTCGCTGGTATAGGCCACAGTTTGCCCCTGATTTAGAAGCGCTATCACCTTTTCCGCGGCAAACCGCTCGTTTTGGGCGCGGCAGGAGAGCATTTTCACCCGGATTCCCAGGTGGCTGAGGAGTTTTAGCGTCCGCCGGGTGTCCTCGCAGGCGACTAAATCTACGGTTTTCAGTACCTCCACCGCCCGGAAACTGATATCACCCAAATTTCCGATTGGAGTGCCGATAATATAGAGGGTTGCCACGGTTTTAGTATACCATGAGTTCATACATACAGATACTGTTTTTTATCACAATGGGAGTCGCGCTGATCTGGTTCGGTTACAGCCTTTTAATCGGCCTCTGGGCAAAATCACGCCCGGACCGGCGGGGCAGGCGGAGCGCCGGGGCGGGCGGCGCTCCGGGCGACCCCCAGGTCTGCCCGGTCTGCTCCGCCCGTCTTAACAAAGGCGAGCTGATCAAATCCATGGCCTTTCCCTCGCTTACCGGAGGCAAGGACCGCTTCATGCACATCCGGGGCTGCGTTTACTGCCTTGAGGGAGACCGCCGGCGGCTCTGCCCTGTCTGCGGCGCGTCCCTCCTTAACAACGAAATCCTCATTGCCAGAATGTTTGAACGGCCCCACCGGCGCTCCCACGTACACGTGCTGGGCTGCAGCCGCTGCAGGAAAACGGGAGGCCTCCTCAAACCGCCGGTTTGAGCGGGAGGGAATCGGCGGCTATTCAGCCGGGTTTTACTTCGCCGGTTTGGAACCGATGAGGGTAAAGGAAAGGCCGCACTGGTAGCGCTCGGCGCTTTCGGGGTTGGTCACTTTGTCGGAGGCGTAGTAGCCGACCGATCCGGTTGAAAAATCCTTGGCCTGGGCGAACAGCGTTGCCCATTCTTTGCCGTCACTGTCTTTTACAGTAACCTGAAGAAATTTCGGCGCTTTCGGGTCTCTTTTTGCGGGTTCCGCCATGGAAGCCTCCTTTTGTGTGTTTCAGGGAATGACCGTTTCCCAAATGGCGGCAAAGCCGCCTCCCTGGAAGCGGCCAGACCGCCCCGGCGTTAATTGTCGCCCTGGGGCTTTTTCTTGGCTTTTTTCTCTTCGCGCTTTTTTTTCAGCGTTTTTTGCGGAGCCTTTTTGGTCTCCTTTTTGTGCATTATGTGTTCAGCCATACATCCTCCTCTTTTAATCGTTCTTACGGGCCTGTCCCAAAACCAATTGACCGCGCCGGCAGCTTGCTGCGCTTCACTCAGTATAATCCCAAAAATTGCCTTCAGGCGATTTTTACCCCGCAAACCGCAAGATGCGTTTAGCGGCGCTGCTTTAACGGCAAGGCCTTTTACTATATCAATAATACAATAATTGGCTTATGTCTACAATCCGGCAGGGCTGTTGTCGCGGCAGGGCTGTTCGATATTATCATAAAACCCCGCGCGTGCCCTTGAACACAACCGCTTTTTGTTCTAATATAAAAACAAGTATAAAACCAAGGATGGGAGAGCGAATGACCGTAGCGGAAGCAGTTTCATTACTGGAAGGACAGTTTTTTTCAGGCAAGGAGAAGGCCGCCCTT